>NZ_LZMN01000008.1:0-42272 GCF_001665955.1 Corynebacterium sp. EPI-003-04-2554_SCH2473622
CCGGACGGCGCTTGGAATACGTGTTATGAAGGCTACTGCAACTGCAGATTATCGATAGTGTTCAAGCCAGTGAGCATGACATCACGTAAGCGCAATTCATCTTCCACGCCACTGAATTGGATCAATACGCCACCAGAAAATTCATTGCGGCCATTCAAGGTGACATTATTGCGGCCCTCCGACAGTGTGCCGGTAGCAATCCGCGGTAACGATTCCCGGTCAATGGTAGCGGGATCTATGGGTGTCATGGCAGTGACACCGTCGTCGCCAGTAATGTCATTGATCGCAAATACGGAGAATTTTCCACCGGCGGTCTCAGAGCGAATGACTAGGTCTTGCAAGATCACCGGGTCTCGGGTGGCAACCAACAACGCTGGGTCAGATTGATTGGTTTCCCAGACCGTTTCTGGAATTCCGTCGATGGCCTCGGGGGCTTCTGGACCATCGGGGAACAAACGCGCGTGGGCCAGAATTTGGATCACCGGCAAATCAATAACCGGTGCTGGTGGAGCGCTGGTGGTGTGAATGGCATCCGAGGAGACCGGGCTGGAATCGTCGTTTTGGTTGAACAACGAGAAGACGTAGGCAGACAAAGCAGCTACAGCGATGATCAACAAGAACGTGAATGTGGCAATGACGATGACCCCACCGTTGGAATAACCACGGGCTCCGAAACCGGCGCGCTCTTCCACATCTGGCGTGGCTTCATCTTCGACCGGCAGCGCCTCGACCTCACCAGGCTCTTCTTCTTGCTCGCCGCGGATAAATCGCTGCAATCGGTCGGAAATCTCGCGTGGGGTGGGCTCCACCGGTTCGGTTGCTTGGGCAGCAGCGTGCGCCGCTGCAGTCCCACTCGGTGCTGAAGTACCACTTAGCTTTGAATCATCCGCTGCGGATGCTTGCGAGCTTGCGGATTCTGCCACATTGGCTGATTTTTCCGTGCCGTGGCCAGCCCTGTCGCTATCGTGTTCTCTGGCTGCTGTCGCCGATTGCCTAACTGCTTGTGCATTCTGGTTGTCAGCCTGACCAGCCTGGTTGGCCTGATCAGTTTGGTTGGCCCGATCAGCCTGCTCAACTGCGTCTGTTTGTTCAGCCTGTTTAGCCAGTTCTGCCGTTTCAGTTTGTTGCGGGATACGCGGTTCTGTAATCGTGGACAACTCTTCCGGCGTCGGCGAGGTCGACTCCACCAATTGCGAAATCGCAGAATTCAGCGAGGAACGATCGCCCTCAATGGTGTTATCACTCAGCACAGCCGGGAAAGCCAGCATCGCGGTGCCTTTGGTGGAGATACGTACCCGGCTTCGGTTATCCAAACCGACGGTCTGTCCCTTTTCGTGCGCGGTGGCGATCGTATCGGCAAATGGGGCCAAAGCCTCGGCCACGGCAGCAGGATCCAAACCATCCGATTCCGCCACCGTCTTCAGATCGCTGCCGGGGATCCAATCCGCGACCACCAAGCAACCGGAACGATAGGACAGCACACGGATATTTGGTGCAATACCTGGCAAATTCAGCTGTGCCAAACGACGCGTACGACGCGAAACCTCCGCAGCCGCGCGGGCAGACTGTGCAGGGGTCATCGCTGCCATTGGGGCATTACCTGTCGTGGTGACAAACGTCAGCGCAACCTCTTTACCCGTGGCGTTTTCTTTCGCCTGCCAGAACTGCGCTCCGGCGACACTGCCGTGATCGCGTAGCAGCCGGAAACGTCCGTCGGACACTGGAGCGCCAGGGGTCAGGCGGGCGCCACGGACGACGCCAGCAGACATCGGTGGTGGCACCGGACTGGAGTTGAAGGTATCTTGCGCCAAAAAGCGTGCGGAAATATCTTGCAGGTCGATCTCGCCATCGGCGACGTCGTCGGAATCATTGACTTTGATGAGCTTGGACAGACCCGGCAAACGACGAGCAACCCGGCCCAGTGACTGGATTTCCTGGATCCTGGAGAAGGACAAAACGATGCCGGTGACGGTCAAAAATACCAAGCCCGCGATGATCGTGGATACCAGTGTTCCCGCCGAACGCAAAGCTGATTGCAGCGTTTCTGGTGCGAGGTCCACAATTGCCAGCCCCCAGGAATCCGGCAACATCCTTAACAAGAACAGAACCGCATACGCGCCCAGCAAACCGGCGAAAGCAGCGCCCAGCGACCAGCCAGAAGCGGACAGCACCTCCCGAGCACGCAGCGAGCCTAACTTTCGGCGCAGCAAGAAAATACCGATGATGGCACCGGTGATGAAGCCGAAGCCATTCGCTGCGCCCAGCAGAATAACCACCGTCTCGGGGCGGGCAGCAATGACCGGAGCCAACAAGGAAAGCGCAATTTTCGTTGCCGTAATGCCGGCGATAATAAATGTTGGTGTCCAGGCTTCCTCACGCGCGTAAAAAACTCGCAGGTGCAACAGCACTAATGCGTATGGAATCAGCGTGAACGCAGAAAAACTCAGTGTCCAACCGAGCAAAACCGCGCTCTCTTCACCGAACAGGCCGTACTGGAACAGGCCTTGCGCGATAGGAGTGCCAAAAGCGGTAAAAAACACGACGATGGGGATCAGCGCAATGAACGTCAGCTTGGTGGCCACCGTCAGGTCGCGAACCACGGCTTTGTCGTCGCCGTCGGCAGCATTGCGGGAAAGCCGCGGCATGATCGCAGTCAGCAGCGTGACGCCAATGACGCCATACGGCACCTGAATTAACAGCCACGCCTGCTGGTAAATGATTGGCGCTTGGGCGTCGGCAAGCGCACCGATGCGCGTGGTAATGACGTACCCCAACTGCGAAATCGCCACATAAACGATAATCGCGGCAGCCATGCCACCGAACTGCTTTAAGCGTGCATCCACGCCCCACAACGGCTTTAGATTGACCTTCGCCCGGCGCAAATACGGCACCAGAAGCAGACACTGGACGATGACACCAGCGGTGGTACCCAAGCCGAGCAATACGACGTGGATATCGGTGATCGGTGATGGTGCAGCCGGGTTCAGCGAGCCCGGAACCGTCCAGTACAACAGCAACACGCCGATGGAGATAACGTTATTCGCCACTGGTGCCCAGGCACCGGGTGCGAAAATCCCCTTGGTGTTTAGCACTGCTTGGAACAGGGCAAAAAGCCCATAAAACATGATCTGTGGCAGCAGCAAAAACGCGAACGACGTCGCCTGAACTTCATTGACCTGGCCGGATTCCGGCAGCATCAACCTGGTGATCCACGGCGCTGTCAGCAAAGATATCAGCGTGATCGTGCCCAGTAGGCTAATCGCTAAGGTAAATAATCGGCGGACAAAGGCCTCTCCCCTATCGGGATCTTCCTTTTCGGCACGCACCAACACTGGAACCACCAGTGAGGTCAACACCGCGCCTAGGACGATCTCGGTGATCAGGTTGGGCAGCGTATTCGCCGTGTTGAAGGCCGAAGCTACCGCAGCACCCAAGGTGGCGGTGATCAATACATTGCGCAGAAAGCCCGTGATACGAGAAATCAGCGTGGCGATCGCCATCGAACCTGTAGCGCGGACGACATCAGCATCGCTGGCCTTTTCGTCATTGCGTCCGCGACGCAGATCGGATTTATCTTCGGCGTCCGGCACAGCGAGGGGCTGCGGACGTTTCTTCGGTACCGGAGCCGGTGGTGTCGGCTCGACGATGCGTCCGCGAGTAGATCGAACCGAAGTAGTTTCAGTATCTGTCAACGACACACCAATCTATTCATGCTAATTCTTTCTGCGACGCCGCACCCGCAACGTCACTGTCGTAGCCAATACCAGGGCCAGCCCGGCGACGACGCTGTATATGATCACAGAATCGCTCCGAGTGTTTACCGTGATTTCCACTGGTTGCGAAATTCCAGAGCCGTTGGGTGTGGCAAGCCACAGCCGGATATCAGTTCTTCCGCGATCCGCTGGGATATCAGCTGTCATTGTTACGGTAATCGAGCCACGAGCGGGAATGCTAACCTGCTCCGGCGTGTTGAGACGCGTTCCTTTTGGAGAGTTGTACGACAGCTGCGTAGTCACCGGTAGTGGAAGCTGATTCTTGGCGACGACAAGCAGTGGAGAGGAATCTGAGACGCGCGTATAGACATTGCCTGGGGGTGCGAGTGAAACGGACTCGCGAAGCTCTTTCAATACTGCGCGATTGGCGTTGATGCGCTCGGAGGTGGCGGCGACTGCCCTGTCATAACCTGAAAGTGTGTTGCGCTGGTGGTGCGACAAGGCGATAAGCATGTCGCGACGTAGTGCCAGAGTATACTCATAACGAGTCATCGAGATTGCGGGATCATTGTTCATGATCGACATGAGCTCGTTAATATAGCGCACCTGTTGCCGCACCTGGGTGAGCTCCAGGTCGGTGAACACCGTGGGGTCTGGATACGGGCTTCCGGATGCGGGGGTTGTGGAAGCATCGGTGTGCGCGGCTAGTTCGTGGGCGTCTGCGGGATCGATAGCGTTCTTGTCGACGGCTGCGCCCAGTGGTTGCGGGGTGATGCCCGGTTCTGACAGTAGTTCAGCTGCGGTCTCGAGCAAGGTATCGGCGACGGTGGCGTCGACAAGCGCAGGTAGCAACGCGATGGTGTTGCCGTTGGTAGCAGTATCGGTTGACTCCGTACCTTGGTTGCGAACGGTGGCGCGGAGCGTGCTGGCAGCGGTGATCGTGCGCGCATGTTCCGAGGCTTTCGTTTCCCCGGTGCGGTGTGCCAAGGGCGTGAAGGGGGACGTGACTGGCTGCTGGCCGGTATCGCTTAAGATTGCCGCCAGTGCACTGTCGAAGGTGGATGCTCGCAGGTGGATCTCTGGGTCCGCGAGAGCCTCGGCAGCGGTGGCTACCGCATTATCTGCCAGTATTAAGTGAGCACCTTCCGGAAGGTTTCCTAATGCATAGGATGTTTCCCGTGAAACATAGCCGTTTCCGGGAAGCGTTAGCGGCTTGGCGTCCAGGCCAAGGATCCGCTGCAGCAACTCCGGGCCGCGATCGGTGGCTTCATGCAACATCCAGCCGTCATGGGTGCCTTGTACAGCGTTGAGGTCCGTGTTTGCCCACGGCATCGCCAGGACGCAATCGATCTCACGCAACATATCCAGCCAGACCCGTGCATTGTCAGCCCCTGTGCCTTCGATGCCGAGATCTGGTTCTTTGTTGGTTCCCCAAGAATCCCGCAGACGCACTGGCTCGTTATTAATTTCTGGGCGTTGCTCGTTGACGTAGTAGCCCTCGGTCATCCGCGATGCGAAATTCACCACTGCGGGGTCTAAAGCCATGCATGATGCACCACGAAGTTCGTGTTCGCGATACGTTTTGACTAGCTCATACAGCCGTCCGCCTGCGGAAATTTGGTGGGTGAAATCTTCCGAGCGCACGATTAACGGATCATCACCCGTGGCTCCCGGCACCGGATCAATCATTGTCGAAACCGGCACGATGAGAGACAACCCGTGTTCGCTGTTAGCAATAGCAGGGGTGCCGGTGCCGGTAGCGTCGTCAAGGTCCACGGTATTAGGATCCCCCACGCTTAAAATTAGGCGTTCGCTAGCCAAATGTACCGGGTCGCCATCCTGAATCCCCGTGAGCGTGAACAACAACGGGTAAGCTCCTGGCTTTTCAATGCTCAGGCTCGGCGAGGCCGCCAACGCAGTATCAATATCCAGAAACGCCGCCGTGGAACTATTCGGCTGCACCGAGTCCACCTTCGTCGCGTTAGCCCAATACGGAAAATCACTTCCCGCCAGTGCGGCTTGCGCCGCAGCCGCCGAATCCACTGCAGCAGCACGACGTACGGTGACCTGAACGTCCGTCAACTCAGACGTCGAGCGGTTATCCACACGGAATTTCGCGCGCAGCTTCTCCCCCAGCTTCACAGACTCAGTTGCGGAATCTCCGGAAGCAGCTTCTTTCAAAGAAGTCAGTGACAGCGAGACATCATTGTCAGCTAGCTCATCGTGCGGCAATCCCCATAGGTCAGAATTATCAGGTGATACCGGCACCGGTTCGGGTGCCGCCAGAGCAGCAGGAGCAGTGACAAGAGCGGATAAAGCCACCAACGCAGACGAAGCAGCCAACCGATTCATCGCGGGGTGATCCTTCCCGCCTCTTTTTCTGCACGTGCCAACTCCGGCAATAAATCATGGGCCTTTCGCGCTAATTTGCGCTCGTCGGCATATGCCAGGCGCTCGATAAGCTCGGAGGCTGGGATCCAGGCAACCTCAGTCACCTCAGGATCTTCATCGTTGAGCCAGCCGTCAACAAAGCGCAACAAATGGTGGTGCACAGTTTTATGTATGCGTACTCCATCGGAGACGAACCAATAATCAATCACACCTAGGTGCGCAAAAACCGCACCATGGATGCCCGTTTCTTCCCACACCTCCCGCTCGGCGGTGACGTTATGATCTTCATCCGGCTCCACGTGCCCTTTCGGCATTGACCACAGCAGCCGACCCCGGCGATCCAAACGGCCGATCAGTGCAACGTAGATGCTGGCAAGGTCCACCTTCCCGTTTTCTGCCACAGCTTCGGCGAGACCGGAAAGCACCAAACCGCCCGCGGAGGTTTCCGTGCGGGTTTCCATAACGGAACGTTGGGAGTGGTGTCCCTTGCGTTGGTGTGCGCTTTTATTCGAGCGTGCAGGCTGTTTGGAGGGATGCTGCTTTGCTGGCTGCTGTTTGCTCTGCTGGTTTTGGTGGTTTTGCTGGCTCTTGTGTGCAGCTTTTGGACGTTTCTTCCCGGAATTATTTTCCGTATCCTTCGCGCCACTGTTCTTTGCAGCAGAGTTCTTCGCGCCAGAGTTCTTTGCAGCATTATTGGTGCCGCCGGCGGGATGTGGACCTCCCTTCTGCGCGGCCGGGCGACGTCGGCGTCGGCGTCGGCTTTTGTGGCTCTTTTCCTCGTTAGTCATTACAGATGATCGTAGTAGACTAACGGGGGTGAATTCTTCAGACACCCAGCAGATTGCTCTGTTAGCACGCGCAACCGAGGCCGTCCGCGAACTTTCTCCGCTTTTGTCGGGGTTGGTGCAGCGTTTTGACGAGGCCGGTTATCAGCTGTTTTTGGTTGGCGGTTCCGTCCGCGACGCCATGCTGTCGCGGCTGGGCCATGATTTGGACTTTACTACCGATGCCCGCCCCGACGTGGTGCAGCCGATTTTGAATGACTGGGCCGAGACCGTGTGGGATACTGGCATTGCTTTTGGCACGGTTTCTGCCGTGAAAAAGGGGGAGCAGATCGAGCTGACGACGTTCCGTTCCGACGCTTATGATGGCGATTCCCGCAACCCCGTTGTTGAGTTCGGCGACACCTTGGAAGGCGATTTGATCCGCCGAGATTTCAAGGTCAATGCCATGGCGGTGGAGTTGACGCTTGCCGACGACGACCCGAGCCGGATCACCGGACGGTTCCACGACCCGGTTGGTGGTTTCGCCGACATGGTGGCCGGTGTGCTGGATACCCCAGATGCTCCGGAAATTTCCTTCCGCGATGATCCCCTACGCATGTTGCGTGCCGCGCGCTTTGTCTCCCAATTGGAGCTGCGCATTGCGGATCGGGTGCGGGCTGCAATGAAAGAAATGTCTGGTGAGATTAACCGGATTACCGCCGAGCGCGTGCAGGTGGAATTGGACAAGCTGATGGCGGGAGCGAACCCCGTCGCAGGCATCGAGGTGCTTGTCGAAACCGGGCTAGCAGGACATATTCTGCCGGAAATTCCCGCTTTAGCGATGGAGCCGGATGAACACCTGCAGCATAAAGATGTCTACAAGCATTCCTTGACCGTGTTGCAACAGGCGATTGATCTTGAAGACGACGAGCAGTCGCCCGATTTGGTGTTGCGCTGGGCGGCGTTGCTGCATGACATCGGCAAGCCTGCTACACGGGCGAAAAAGCCCGGTGGAGGCGTGAGTTTCCATCACCACGAGGTGGTGGGTGCAAAGATGACGCGAAAGCGTTTGCGGAAACTGAAGTATCCCAAGGCCGTGATCGAGGACATCGCGAATCTGGTGTTTTTGCACATGCGTTTTCATGGTTTTAGCGAAGGTGAATGGACTGATTCTGCGGTGCGTCGTTATGTGACGGACGCGGGTAAACTTCTCCCCCGATTACACAAATTGGTACTCGCGGATTGCACTACGCGGAACCAAAAGAAGGCCCGCCGGTTGCGTCGTGCCTATGACAATTTGCTGGAGCGTATCGACGAGATCCAGGAAAAGGAAGACTTGGCTCGCGTACGCCCGGATTTGGATGGCAATGAGATTATGGAAATCTTAGGGCTGGAGCCGGGGCCAGAGGTGGGCAAGGCATGGGCATATTTGAAGGAATTACGCCTGGAGCACGGCCCCCTCGGCAAAGAGGAAGCCATAGCGAAGTTGCGGGAAAAGTGGGGCGTGGCCTAAATTCCCCACTCACCTAGCAGCGATGGGAATCCCGCGTCACACACCCGGCGGGAATCCGTGCACGCTGGGTTGCAGGAGGCCGTCCCGGTTTTTCTTGGTTTGGTGCCGCTCGGCTTGGCTTTCGGCGTGTTTATCACGCAGTTGGGGTTCGCCTGGTGGTGGGCTCCGATTTTCTCGGTCGTCATTTATGCCGGGTCCATGGAGTTTCTCGCCCCTGGGCTGATCGGGGCGGGCGTCGGTCCGATTTCCGCGGCGTTCACCGGCATTGTCGATCATCGGTGGTACGGCAGCCTACGTCGGCTTTATTAACGTAGTGTTTTAGCCCCCCGTTCGTGAGTTTGTTAGACCAGTTCTGGGAAACGTTGTTGCACTTCTACCCACCAGGCCGCAAAGGCATCGTGGGATAAATGTTGTGTGGTGATATCCGGGTAGTTACCGTAGGTGTTGGGATGCGGGACGGTGGTTTTGGGTACATCGATCTGTCCGGCGCGGTGCACCTTTTCTGCGCTGGTTCCTGGCTTGTCGACGCGCGCCGCCCCAGCGATAACTTCATCTGGTGTCAACGCGATCATGCGGTGTACCAGGCAACCGGATCCGCTTTCTTCCAATTCCGCGAGGTGAATCGCTGTTCCCGCACCGGGGATGGTCATCGTCAGTCGCGTATATAGATGTTTCACGTGAAACACTTCCCTATCTTCGTGTACTTCCCTATTTTCGTGTATTTAACTGTGGACGTTGAGCGCGTTGCCGGCGTCATCAATGGAAACCGGCTCCAACGGGTCACGGGCTGGGCCAGAGACCACGGAACCGTCGGCGATTTTGAATACGGAGTTATGCGCTGTGCAGCGAACCTCGTCGCCTTCGACTTTAGTGATTAGGTTCCGCTGGTGCGGGCACTGCTGGGAATATGCGACGTATTTACCTTCTTCAGGCTGGGCGATGATGTATCCGTCGGCAATGATTGCTGATCCGACTGGAATTTCCGCCTTGGCTACTTCCATTGGTGGTTCTTTACCACATGCGGCTAAGAAGGCGCCCGCGACGGTGGTAGCGGTTCCGAGAAGGAAAAGTCGACGGGAACAATTCTGTGCCATGGTGGTCACTCCTTGCGTTCGGGATGTGGGTTAACGCATTTATTGTCACAGTGTCTTTAATTTGCAGCAGGTTTTCTCTGCTGGATAACGTCACTGTGATTTTTAGGCTATTGATTATCAGCTTGCCGAGCAGCGCGGCGTAGTGCGTTCATATCAACACTGGGTGCTTTTGGTTTTCCGTCAGCGTCGGCACCGCCAGACGAACAACACCCACCGGTAGCATCCGCATTCTTTTTTGCGTTGACGTGCTGGTCGTAGAGGACAGCGGTCCGGGCACCCAGGTTGGCGCCGTAGGAAATGGCAATGATGCCGACGACCGTCGTCACTGCGGGAATTACCCACATCAGTCCACTTGCTTGTAGCGAAATTAAAGCGCCGAACGTCAGGCTTGCTCCAGCAACCAACCAGACCGGGCCCGCTACGGCGTGCGAGGTCATCCATGCTTCCGGCGATTTACGTGCTTCATGTACCCGTAAGCCGAAAACGCTGTTGCCAGGTAGCTTTTTTAAGGTGGCCAGTCCGCCCACGGTAATAACGATGGCGGCCAAAACGAACAGCAGGATGGGAACGACGATCATGTCCCCAGTCTAGCCCTGCCTGCGAGAATGACGAAAACACTTCGCTATGCTTAAGGGGTCCTGAATACCACCATCCATAGTTAAGAGTTTTCTATGAGCGTTCGTAAAGTCAGCTCCTCGCTGCTGTTTCGCGTCGTGGTGGCGATCATTCTTGGCGTCGTTACGGGATTATTCTTCCCGGAATGGCTAGCCAGAGTCTTCGTCACGTTCAACGGCCTGTTTAGCCAGTTCCTCGGTTTCTTCGTTCCGGTACTGATTTTTGCTCTCATTACCCCGGCTATCGCCGGACTGGGTAAAGGCGCTGGAAAATGGCTAGGTATCACTACTGGGATTGCTTATCTATCCACCATTGGTGCCGGATTGTTGGCGTATGCAGTGGCGGTTTTTGGTTATCCAACATTATTGGGTGACCAGTCGCTTGATCTCGATGTCAGCGATGTAGAAGAAGGTGCATTGACGCCATACTTCGAAGTAGAGATGGCTCCTCCGTTTGAGATCATGACCGCTCTGCTTTTAGCTTTCGCGTTAGGTCTCGCGATGACGGCAGTCTCCTCCCCTGCCCTATACAAGGGTGTCCGGGAATTCGAGAAATTGATCATGAAGGTTATCACTTCCTTCGTGATCCCCCTGTTGCCACTGTTCATTTATGGAATCTTCTTGAACTTGATGATGAATGACAACTTGGGTGATGTCATCAGTTCGTTCGCCCGGGTGCTCGTGTTGTCTGTTGTCATGACGTGGGTAGTCGTTCTTCTGCAGTACCTGCTTGCCGGTGCACTGTCTGCGAAGAACCCATTTACCGCGCTGAAGAACATGCTCCCGGCCTACTTCACGGCATTGGGTACTTCTTCTTCTGCGGCATCCATCCCGGTTACCTATAAGTCCGTACTCAGAAACGGCGTGGCCCCGAATATCGCTGGGTTTGTGGTTCCTCTTGGTGCCACCATGCACTTGTCTGGGTCGATGACCAAACTGATTTTGTACACCTTCGGCATTGTTTACCTGTCCGGCATGGATGTCAGCTTCGGCCTCGCACTAGGTTTCATGCTGTTGTTGGGCATTATGATGGTGGCTGCCCCTGGTGTTCCTGGTGGTGCGGTGTATGCGGCATTGGGATTGTTGGGCAGCATGCTGGGCTTCGACGAGGATATGCTCGCACTAATGATTGCGGCGTATATCGTGGTCGATTCTTTCGGCACCGCGGCGAATATCACTGGCGATGGTGCGATCGCCTTGTTGATCAACAAGTGGACCAAGAACGGCACCGCGGCAGAAGGCGTTGGCTTGCCGGACGACTACGATGTTCCTGTCACGGGTGAAGCACTGGGCCAGGATTCGCCTGGCAGCGGAAGAACTGAAACAGGTAAAAACTGATTCAGACAAAATCTGATTCAGGCAACCGCTGACAGAAATACACAGACACTGACAATCGACAGTGACAATGATTTAAGCGCCAGGGCTGGGTTAGTCCTGGCGCTTAATGCGTTGCAGCTACCTTGTTGTAGCTACCTCGGTGCAGCTACCGCGTTGCGGCTTTCATGTGTGCGACGTAGTCGGATACCTCGTCGGCAAGCTCTGCGAGAGTGTACTCGTTACCTTGCTCCGTGGAATTAACCCGGCCAGCAATAATGCGGGTAATCGCAGAACCGGTGATCGCACCGTCAGCGCCAGCGGCCAATGCTGCGCGCACGTGTTCAGGCTCGGAAATGCCAAAACCTAAGAGCACCGGTGCACCGTCGAAACGCTTAATCGCATCGACAACAGTATCCAATCCCCCGGTCTCGGCTTCTTTATCCGCGCCAGTGACACCGTGGCGTGATAACGCGTAAATATAACCCGTCGAGTTTTCACTAACCGCCCGCAGCGTTTCCTCGCTGGCACGTGCCGGAGCAATAAATATCTGCGAAATTCCTGCCTGTTGCGCGGCCGCGACGAACGGAGCACCTTCGCGGGTGGGAACATCCGGGATCAAGATGGAATCCGCCCCCGCCTCGGCGCAGGCTTGATAGAACTGTGCGGTTCCCTTGCTTACCGCCAAATTGCAATAGACCAGCAATCCGATGGGAGTATCTGGGAATTCCTCGCGGATCTGGCGCAGCTGTTGCAACGACTTATCCAGACTGGCACCTGCGCGCAAAGCCCGTTGGTGGGATTTCTCGATTTCTGGTCCGTCGGCGACCGGGTCACTAAAGGGAATGCCGATTTCCAATGCGTCTGCCCCAGCATTCACTGCTGCCCGAATGAGTTCTAGCGATGCTTCGTAGCTAGGATCGCCGAGCATAAAAAACGGCACAAACGCGCCCTCGCCCTTTGTGCGTAAATCAGCGAACAGTGTTTCGTAACGTCCCATGATTATGCTTGGCCCTTCTCGTCATTTTCTTCGGCGGCTTTTTTCTGTGCGGCGTTGTCATCGGCATAGCGTTGCCAGGCGCCAGTCTCATCTGCCAAATCACCTAAGACGTGGCGCACATGATCGATGTCTTTATCGCCTCGGCCGGATAGTGAGACCACGATGGAGATATCTTCGTCTTTACGCTTCAGGGCATACGCCAGGGCATGTGAGGATTCCAGTGCCGGAATGATGCCCTCTTTCTGTGCCAGCAGTTGGAATGCTTCCAGTGCTTCGGCGTCGGTAATGCCAACATAGGTCGCACGACCGCTGGCGTGCAGGTGTGCGTGTTGTGGTCCGACACCGGGATAATCCAGCCCGGCTGAAATCGAATAGGACTCATCGACCTGGCCCTCGGCATTGCGCATCAGATATGAGCGCGTGCCATGCAGAATTCCGACAGTCCCCTGCGTGATAGTGGCACCGTGTCGTCCGGAGTCCACTCCTTTGCCGCCAGGCTCGGCACCGACAAGTTCGACACCCGGCTCATCGATGAAGTCTGCGAACATACCAATCGCATTCGATCCACCGCCGACGCAAGCCACGACGACGTCGGGAAGACCACCGGTGCGTTCAATCATTTGTGCTTTCGCCTCGGAGGAAATCACGCGGTGGAATTCTCGCACGATGGTTGGGAATGGGTGCGGACCTGCCGCGGTGCCGAGCAAATAGTGCGAATCCTCAAAGGTGGCGGTCCAATCGCGCAAAGCCTCGTTCACGGCATCCTTCAGCGTGCCGGAACCGGTTTCCACGGAGACCACCTTGGCCCCCATGAGTTCCATGCGGAACACGTTGGGTGCTTGCCGACGCACATCCTCGGCGCCCATATACACCACGCACTCCAGATCAAGCAGCGCGCAAGCTAAAGCCGTCGCGGTACCGTGTTGGCCTGCGCCGGTTTCGGCAATCACACGCTTTTTGCCCATCCGCTTGGCCAACAGCGCTTGACCCAACACCTGGTTGGTTTTGTGTGCTCCGCCGTGCACGAGGTCTTCGCGTTTCAGGAAGATGCGGGCCTTGCCGCCCAGGCGGGTAGCTTCGGTTAATGGTGTCGGGCGGCCCAGGTAATCTTTGAGCAGACGTGCTAATTCATCCTTGAAGGATTGGTCTGCCATTGCGTCGACGAAAGCACGCTCTAATTGATCCAGTGCAGGGATCAAGGATTCGGGGACGAATTGCCCGCCGAATTCGCCAAAATATGCCGGCAAAATTGTCGCACGTTCATTGCTCATGGTGTGTCCTAGTCTCGGGATTCTGGGTAGTCGTGGGGTTGTGTGTAGCCGTGGGGTTCTGTGTAGTCGCGGATGGTGGCAAAGGCAGTTCGGATTAGTGAGGCGTTTTTTCGTGGTGCTGCGGCCGGTCCTGCTTTTGAGGTCTCAGTTGCGGTAGAAGGGGCTACTTCTACCCCGGAGTTCAGGTCGATGCCGAAGCATCCAAGTTCCAGTGCGGCTTGGAGGTTTTTGGGGTTGATCCCGCCTGCTAACAATGAGTGGGGCTTAATCTCATCGGGAATTGATTGCCAGTCGAAGGTGCTGCCGGTTCCTCCTTGGCCCGCATCGAGGACGAGTTTGTCGGCAGCGCCGGGGGCAACGAGCTCGTTGAGTCTCTCCGGTTCCACCTCCGGGGTGGTCATGGAGATCGCACGCCAGAGTTCTAGGCCGGTATCTGCTGGGTCCGCTCCCGCGGCGCGAAGTTCGGCACGCACGCCTGCGAGTAATTTTTCTTCCCCGGCAATAGACCCCTGGTACGGGCTGTGGACTTGGAGGGCGTGGATGCCGGGTTGTAGCAGCTCGGCCCAGCCCGTCGTCCGGCGTGAAACTGCGACGTAGCGCAGTCCGGGTTCGTCGGCGATGATCTTTTTCGATGTTTCACGTGAAACATCGCGGGGAGATGTTTTCTCGAATATCAAACCGCCGTAGACCGCACCCGCGGCGCGAGCGGCTTGCGCGGTGCCCGACGTCGTCAAGCCACAAACTTTGTTATGTCCATAGACTAAGGCACGGGCTGCCCAATCTGTATCCGGCTGCGAGGACAATTGCGAACCGACCAAAAATCCGGAAGCGTGTGCGCCCAAAGCCCGCACTGCCCTATTATCCCGAATTCCGGATTCAGAAAGGGCTAGTGTTCCTTCTGGGAGCAATGCCGCTAATTTCGCAGTGCGTGAAAGATCTATGGAAAGATCATGCAGGTTCCGGTTGTTGATGCCCACGATCTGTGCACCCAAGCGCAACGCGCGGGTAACCTCGTCCTCATCGATGACTTCCGTGAGCACGTCCAGGCCCAATTCGTCGGCAAGCGTAGACAGTCGTGCGTACTCGTCATCGTCGAGCACCGAGAGCATCAACAAGATCGCGTCGGCACCGTAATAGCGCGCAGCATAGAGCTGCACGGGGTCGATAATGAAATCCTTGCACAACACCGGAAGGTGCGTGGACATGGCGACGGTTGCTAGGTGGTCATAGTCGCCACCGAAATGCTCTGGTTCGCACAATACGGAAATTCCGGCAGCATAACGCGAATACACCCGCGCCAACTCGCCGGGCTGATAATCTGCCCGAATCAGGCCCAGTGACGGTGATGAGGATTTGCACTCCATGATGAATGCCTGCGGGCGCGCCCGAAGTGAATCGTACAAACTGCGTTGTGAGCGTGGCAGCTGTGCACGGTTAACGTGTGTGATTCGCTCGGTGATGGCTGGCAGGTGCGTACGACGCTGGGCAACGATATTTTCTAGCACCGTGGGTAATTTAGCGTTCACCGTAATCGGCCTCCTCGTGGGTAGCTAACCAACGCTTCGCGGTGCCGTCGTTAATGATTTGAGTTGCCAGCGCGGTTCCTTCGGCAATGGAATCTGCCTTGCCGATGACGTACAGCATTGCTCCGGCGTTGACGGCGACGGCGTCGTGGTGTGCCTGTGGTGCCGTGCCTTCGAAGATAGCCCGGATTGCAGCGGCATTCGCAGTACCATCCCCGCCTTCCAAGGCAGCTAATTCGTGGCGGGCTACACCGAAATCTTCTGGGGTGAGCTCGTACTGTGCAATTTCGCCGTCGCGCAATTCCCAGATCGTGGTCGGGCCATGCACCGCTACTTCGTCAGTACCGGAGCCATGCACGACGAGTGCTCGTTTGCGGCCGAGCTCGCGGAATACCCGGGCGATGGTTTCTCCGATTTCTGGCCGGGCGATACCCATCATCTGAAACTCTGGACGTGCCGGCGACAACAAGGGGCCCAAGGTATTGAACAGGGTGGGAACCTTCAGTGCCTTGCGCACGGGCATCACGTGCGCAACCGCCGGATGATACGCCGGGGCGAATAAGAAGGTGAAGCCAGAATTCTGGAATTGGGTAACTGCACGATCCACATCCAAGTCCAGCGGGATATTGAGGGCTTCCAGGACATCGGCGGAACCGGAACGTGACGACACCGAACGGTTGCCTCCTTTCACCACCTTTGCTCCCCCGGCGGCGGCAACCAGCGAAGCCGCAGTAGAAATATTAATCGTATTGGTGCCATCACCACCCGTGCCGGCGGTATCCAGCAAACCGGCACCGGTAATCGGGAATGGGCGCGCGGCATTGATAAACGCTTGCGCGGCACCGGCGATGTCGGCGAAGGTCTCACCACGGGTGCGGATCGTGGCCAGCAGAGCCGCAATGTGTACGTTCTCGTACTCGCCAATGGTCAGTGGTTGGAAAACTTCGCGGGCTTGCTCGACTGTCGGGTCATGATTGTCCAGATAGGCCAGCAGCCGGTCCAGCGGCGCGGGGTTCGCGTCAGCGTTGTCGGAGCCGTGGTCCGCGGTGGTGCTTTCCGCGCCGGCGTTTTCAGCGTTGGCGTTTTCCGCAACGGTGTTTTCAGTGGTGGTTTTTCCGGTGGTGCGCTGGTCAGTCATCAGCACTCCCCTTTCGTCAAAAAGTTGATGCAGCGATTCAACAAGACTGGCCCCTTCGGGCTCAAGATCGACTCCGGGTGGAACTGCAAGCCCATGCACGAGCCATCGGGGGCATAAGCCGCCATGGCCACATCGCCTAAGTCAGTCTTTGTCGTTGCAAGTACCTGTAGCTGTTCCGGCGGGTTCGCGCATCCCAACGAGTGGTAACGCGCCACCGGCACCAAACGGCCGACGTGCTCTGGTTTGTCTGGTTCCTCGTCGATTGCCAGCCCAGCAAACAGCGGATGGTGCGCGCCAGCATCAGTCAGCGTCATAGGTATGGAGCGGCCGTGCACCGGTCCACACGGTTCCACTGTGCCGCCGTAGTGTTCCAGGAGGGCTTGGAATCCCAGACAAATTCCAAGCACCGGTATTTCACCATGGATGGCGTCGAGAAGCTCCATCATGTTCCCGGTTTCCCGTGGGTGCCCCGGCCCCGGTGAGAACAACAGCAAATCCGGCTTGGCGGCCAACACCGTCTCCACATCGACCGTGTTGCGGAAAACTGTGCAGTGGTGCCCGCTCAGCGCGTCGACCAGGTTGTAAATGAATGAATCGCGGTTATCAATCACCACGACATGCGGCTGTGCTGTCATGTGCGGCTGTGCAGTCATTATCGTGCCACCTCCACTGGCGCCCCCAGCGCGACGGCATCGAGCACCGCATACGCTTTGTGTACTGTCTCGTCGGCCTCGGCCTGCGGAATAGAATCCCGCACAACGCCGGCACCGGCCTGAATGATCGCTTCCCCGTTACGAACGAACGCACTGCGAATGACGATGCAGTTATCCATGCGTCCGTCGCCACCGAGGTACCCGACTGCGCCGCCGTAGGAACCGCGGCGCTTGCCTTCCACCTCGCGTAGCAGATCCACCGCACGCAGTTTTGGTGCACCAGTCAGCGTGCCCATGTTCATGCACGCGCGGTAGGCATCGAGAGCGTCGAAATCCTCGTGCAAGGTGGCGGTGACGCGGGAGACGAGGTGCATCACTCGCGAATATCGGTCCACTTGCAACAGCTCCGCGACTTTACGCGTGCCAGGTACTGCGACGCGGGCGAGATCGTTACGTGCCAGATCCACCAACATGGTGTGCTCGGCCAGCTCCTTGTGGTCGGTGCGCATCTCCAGCTCGTTGCGGATATCGAGTTCGTGATTGACGCTGCCATCCGGGTTTAAGCCGCGCGGGCGCGTTCCTGCAATTGGATACAGCTGCACTTCGCGCGTATCCGGGGAGAATTTCAGGTTGGACTCTGGCGAGGCGCCAAACAACTCGTAGTCTTCGCCGCGGAAGTAGAACATATACGGCGATGGGTTTGTCTGGAGTAGGCGCCGGTAAGAAGAAAACGCATCTGCACATGGGGCGCGGAAGGTGCGCGCGGGCACGACCTGATAAATATCGCCCTGATAAATATTGCCTTTGAGCTGCTCGACGTGGCTGCGGAATTGTTGGTCGTCGATATCTGTGCGGACCCGCAGCGGTTGGTTCTTGTCGACGCCCTGCTCCGGTGGAGCCAGTGGTGTGATCTCAGTTTCGGCTTTCGTGGCATAGGCAGCCAGCCGCTTGTCGACGTCGTCCTGGCTGGTTCCGACGCCGCACACATATGCCGTCTGTGACAGGTGGTCTACTTTTAGTAGTGTTTCTGCGACGACGAATTCGTAATCTGGGTATGTGTTGTCGCCTTCGCTGACCGCGGGTAGGGTTTCGAAGGTTTCTAAAAAGTCGTAGGCGAAGCCGCCGGCCAATAAGGGCAGATCCGGTACTTCTCCGGCGGAGCCCTGTTGAGTGTCGTTGCTGCCATACTGCTCGCTCAATTGCAGCCGACGCAGCACTTCTGCCGGGGAGATCGCCAGCAGGCGTTCGCGTTCATCGGCGGCCTGGGATACCGGGAATTCGAAGACTGCCACTCCCCGATCGTCGCCATTGCTCGTGGCTTCATGTTCGGAAAGTTCGGCACGTAATTTCGCTATAATCTCTTCGCCGGTAGCTGTGAGTGCCTGCGCGGTAACCCGGCTGCCGTGGCAGCGAACGCGAACAGCGGAGTCGAGAACCGCCAAGCAGAGAAGGTTTTTCTTGGATTCGATATCCGCTGATTCCAGCAGTACTGTATCTGTGCGCTCGAGCCCGCCTAGATGGGCGAAAAGCTGCGCCGCATCCGCGTGGTAGCGCAGATCGCGGCGCGCTGTGGGGAGATGTGCAGCAAAATTCATAGCCCCAACAATACTGTGTGGCAGCCGACATGGGCGGCGTGGCCTAGGCTTAAATTCGCTCCGAGGGTCGGCACCGCCGGGAATGGCAATGTTTCACGTGAAACATTGCTTATTCCGCACCGAAAACGAGCTCGCCGTTTTTATAGGTCCGGTAAGTCGCAGGCATGCCTGGGCGGTAAGCCAGCTCGATTGCGTTGGTGAAGTTGAGCACGTGCAAATCTGCTGCCGCACCGGGGACCAAGCTTCCGCGGCCGGGGCGGCCCTGTGCATCTTCCCCACCTTTGACCGGTTGGCGACGCAGTGCTTTTGCACCGCCCAAGGTTGCGGCTTCGATAGCCTCATCCAAACTGAGGTCTTGCTGCAGCACCGCCGTGGTGACGCAGAAATTCATCGAGGAAGTATACGACGTGCCAGGGTTCAGATTTGAGGCAATCGCGACGGTGACACCGGCATCCAGCAATTTCCGAGCTGGGGCGAGATCTTGTTTCGTCGACAAGTCACAGGCCGGCAACACCGTAGCGACGGTCTCGCTGCCGGCTAGTGATTGGATATCGTCGTCGGAAAGATAGTTCACGTGGTCCACCGACGCGGCACCGAGCTCAACGGCTAGGCGTACACCGGGGCCCTGCTGCAGCTGATTGCCGTGCACGCGTGGAAGCAGACCCCGCTTCTTACCGGCCTCGAGTACCTTGCGCGATTGTTCCTCGTTAAACGCGCCGGTCTCGCAGAAAACGTCGATCCAGCCAGCGTGCGGCTCTACGGCGTCCAACATCGGGCCGACTACTTCTTGCAGATATTCGTCGGCATCTGCTCCCGGCGGAACCAGGTGTGCACCCAGGAAAGTCACGTCGTCGACGCCCTTGCTGGCTACTTCGGCTGCCAAAGCTTCGGATTCCGTGTTCAGACCGTAGCCGGTCTTGGTTTCGATGGTGGTTGTGCCACCCGCGTGACAACCAGCGATGCGTTCTTGCAACAACTGTTCCAAACGCTCACGCCCAGCACTGCGTGTGGCTTCCATGGTGGTGGCGATCCCCCCGGCCGAATAGGATTCGCCTGCCATGCGGGCTTCAAACTCCTCGGCGCGGTTGCCATCGAAAATCATGTGCGTGTGTGAATCCACCCAACCTGGCAGTACTGCACGGCCGCCCAGGTCGATCTTTTTCTCTACGGTCTCGGAGAGGTCCTGTGGCAGGTCATTCAACGCGCCGACCCAGGTGACGACGCCATTACCGTCGACGAGCAGCGCGCCGTCTTTAATGGTGCCCGCTTCCGAGACCGTGCGTAGTTCGCTGATGTTGTGGAAAAGTGTGCTCATGATGCCTTTCGAATGGTGCTATCTCGCGTGCGTGGAGATGTCTGTCTATGTGCAAGCCCTCATGGGTGCTGCCTTCGTGGGCGCTGCCTTCGTTGGTACTGTCGCCGGTGGGTGCTCGGCCCTGTTCTGCTGGGCCGGTGCTCCCCTGCTAGCGCCCTTACGCTAACGCTTTTCCGCTAACGTTTTTCTGCCAGCCCCTTATACCAACGTCTAATCCAGCGCGCCGACGACGCCTTCGACGCTGGCAACGAGTGCTCCACTGGCAACCAGCTTGTGGGCGTACGCAATTTCTGGAGCCAGGAAGCGGTCGGTGGCAGGCGCTGCTACCCCTTCGCGGAGCAAAGCAACGGCGGCTGTGGTGCCCGGGGCGGATTCGGTCTCAGCATCACGGCAGCGCATGGTAATCGCGCGGGCGGCGGTGAGATATTCAATGGCCAAGACTCGCTGCAGGCCGTCGACGGCGGTGCGAAGCTTGCGGCCAGCGGACCATCCCATGGACACGTGATCTTCTTGCATCGCGGACGATGGAATGGAATCTGCCGAGGCCGGATTTGCGGCCCGTTTCAGTTCTGAGACAATTCCGGCTTGGGTGTATTGCGCGATCATGTGGCCGGAGTCGACACCAGGGTCGTCGGCAAGAAACGCTGGCAAGCCGCGGTTGCGTGCAGTATCCAAGAAGCGGTCGGTGCGACGCTCAGAAATCGAGGCTAGGTCCGCCGCGACGATTGCCAAAAAGTCCAGTACATAAGCTACTGGTGCACCGTGGAAATTACCGTTGGAGCGTACTTCCCCATCGATGACGACGGGGTTGTCGACGGCTGCTGCGAGCTCGCGCTCGGCGACGGTAATGGCGTGGGTGATGGTATCGCGGAAACCGCCGCTGACCTGCGGTGAACAACGCACTGAATACGCATCCTGGACTTGGGTTTGCCGGAAGTCTTCTTGCGCGGCCGCCAGCAATGGCGAGTCGGCTGCGACGGTGCGGATATTGCGTGCCGACGATGCCTGGCCTGGGTGCGGGCGTAGTTTTTGCAGTTTATCGTCGAACACACTCAGGGTGCCGTGTAGGCCTTCTACGGTCATTGCCGTGGAAATATCGGCGACCTTCGCCAGATCCTGTAGATCGTGGATGGCCAAGCACAGCATGCCGAGCATGCCGTCGGTGCCGTTGATCAACGCCAGACCTTCTTTTTCTTCCAACTCGAGTGGGGTGATGCCGGCGTCGGCAAGCGCACTAGCGGCAGGCACCGGTTTTTCGGAGCCAGGAACGCGCACCTCCCCCTCCCCTAGTAATGCCAGTGCGCAATGCGACAGCGGCGCGAGATCGCCGGAACATCCGAGTGAGCCGTACTCGTACACCACCGGGGTGATGCCCGCGTTGAGAACTGCGGCGTACGTTTCGGCGACGACCGGGCGCACGCCAGTATGTCCAGTGCATAACGTTGACAAGCGAAGCAGCATCAGTGCGCGGATAACCTCTTGTTCTACCTCCGGCCCGGAACCTGCCGCATGCGAACGCACGAGCGAACGCTGTAGCTGGGCACGCATATCGTGCGGGATGTGTCGGCGGGCCAGAGCACCAAATCCGGTGGAGACGCCATAGACCGGGGTTGGTTCATTGGCGAGGTCATCAATGCGCTTGCGGGTGATCGCGATTTGCTCGAGGGAATCCGCAGAAATTTCCACCGCTGCCCCACCGCGTGCGACTGCGACTACGTCCGCAATACTTAATGCGCCGGTGCCTACCGTGATGGTGCGTTTGGCATCGGGGCTACCGTTGGAGGTTCCTGTGTTCATTGTGACTCCTTGTTAGTTGGGTTTTGATGCTTGGCGGTTTTGTCTGGGTTTGCTTAATGTTGGTGCGGTTTAATCGCTTAAGCGTGGGCGTAATTTTATTGTGTACTACAGCACTATTTTAGTGGGTGTCCAACGTACCCGCTAAGTTGTTTGTCTTGGATACCAGACTTCTGAAATTTGTGCAGGGCACTACCTAGCTGCCATTATAAATTCGTCACTGTGATGAAAACACGTTATTGTTCTACCAAGCCCGGAGAGACCGAAAACAAACTGATTAGACTAGCTGGCATGAGTAAATTTACTTGGAGTGGACGCGTTGATGGACCTGGCCCAGAACATGCCCGTTGGCATTCGGTGATCGATGCAGACTTCACCCTTGGTGACGCAGCGGAGGCCCAACCGGGTGCTGTGTTGCTTGGCTTTGCCTCTGATGAAGGAGTTCGTCGCAATGGTGGCCGACAGGGTGCCGCGGCCGGCCCGGATGAGCTTCGCCGGGCATTGGGCGGATTGGCCATCCACGATGATTTCCCCCGCTACGATGCGGGAACAGTCCGCTATGAAGGCCAAGATTTAGAATCCGGGCAAGAAGAACTTTCGCAATGGGTCGCCGCGGTCGTGCGCGCAGGACACTTGCCGGTAATTTTGGGTGGAGGGCATGAAACCTCATTTGCTTCCCACCGTGGTTTGGTGCGCGGATTAAAAAATGAAAATTCTGCTTCACTGGAATCGCTCGGAATTTTTAATTTAGATGCCCATTTTGATTTGCGTGAGGCAGAAGAACCGACCTCAGGAACTCCATTCCGGCAAATTTCTGAAATCGACGGTAAAGATTTCAATTATGTTGTTTGGGGTATTTCAGCCGCGAACAATACTCGCGTGTTATTTGCAGCCGCAGAGCGGCTTGGCGTGAGCTATTTACTTGATGAAGATCTGGCCCGGCTAACCGTGCAGGAAGTCACCGAGATTGCAATAAAAGAATCTGAAAATTTTAAAAATATACATCTTAGTATTGACTTAGATGTACTTCCGGCATCGATGGCACCGGGTGTATCTGCCCCGGCTGCTCTTGGCGTGGAAGCGTTGAAAATTCATGCGATGGTACTGGCTTTGGCGCAAACCGGAAAGCTTCGTCTCGTGGACGTAGTTGAGCTGAATCCAAAGTATGATGTAGATGCACGGACAGCCAAGCTGGCGGCCCGCATGATTCACGACATCATCGCCGAACACGGCGCAGCCCACAAATAAACCGCAAAACTAGC
Source organism: Corynebacterium sp. EPI-003-04-2554_SCH2473622 (assembly GCF_001665955.1). Lineage (NCBI taxonomy): Bacteria > Bacillati > Actinomycetota > Actinomycetes > Mycobacteriales > Corynebacteriaceae > Corynebacterium > Corynebacterium sp. EPI-003-04-2554_SCH2473622. The sequence continues at coordinate 22,955 of NZ_LZMN01000008.1, forward strand.
GGTGGCTATTACTATCTAGGCCCAACGTGTTAAAACTAACACCATGAATGCAGTGATTATTGCCGTGGTGGTCATGCTGGGTCTGGCCGTCGCCCGCGTCCACGTGGTACTTGCGCTCCTTATCGGCGCGATTGTTGGCGGTCTGGTTGGCGGCTTAGGTATCGGTGGTGCCTTCGCAGCTTTCCAGGATGGTATTGGCAATGGTGCGTCCATTGCGCTGAATTATGCCCTGCTGGGTGCTTTCGCTCTCGCGGTCGCGAATGCGGGACTCCCCCGCTTGCTAGCCGAATCCATCATTAATCGGATTGACGCAGACAATGCAGAAAATAATGAGCAAACCAAAGAAAAAGCCGTAGCCGTCGCCAAGTGGCTTACGGTCGCAGGTTTGCTGCTCATGGCGGTCATGTCGCAGAACCTGGTGCCAGTGCACATCGCGTTCATTCCGTTGATTGTGCCTCCGCTGCTTTCCGTTCTCAATAAAATGCAGGTGGACCGCCGACTGATCACCTGTGTGCTGACTTTTGGCCTGGTTACCACCTATTTCTTCATTCCGGTTGGTTTCGGCAATATTTATATGAATGACATTCTCCGCAGCAATATCGTGGATGCGGGAATGCCCGAAGCTAATAATATTTCCGTGATGCAGGCCATGTCGATCCCTGCCCTCGGCATGCTCACTGGTGTTCTGTTTGCAGTTTTTGTCAGCTACCGCAAAAAACGTACTTATCAAGAAATCCCAATCTCGAAGGACGCAGCCAAAGCCGTCGAGATTTCGCGTTATCGCATCACTATTTCCATCGTCGCACTGATCGCCACTTTCGGCGTGCAGATTGTGCTGCAATACTTAGATTCCGATGCCGATAGCTTGCTGGCTGGTGCCCTCGCTGGCTTGGTAATCATGCTGGCCTTCGGTGGTGTGGAATGGAAACAATCCGACGATATCTACACCGAAGGTATGCGCATGATGGCGTTGATTGGTTTCATCATGATCACCGCGCAAGGCTTTGCTTCGGTTATGGCTGCTACGGGACACGTGGAGACCCTCGTCGAGTCCACCGCTGCTGCTTTCGACGGTAATCGTGCGCTGGCTTCGCTGGCGATGCTGCTAGTCGGCCTTATCGTCACAATGGGCATCGGATCATCCTTTTCGACGTTGCCGATCATCTCCACCATCTACGTCCCTCTGTGTATCTCTCTGGGCTTCTCCCCGCTGGCCACCGTCGCTCTGGTGGGTACTGCAGGTGCGCTGGGTGATGCGGGCTCCCCGGCCTCGGATTCCACGCTGGGGCCAACTTCTGGCCTGAACGTCGACGGCCAGCACGACCACATCCGCGATTCTGTGATCCCGACGTTCCTGCACTTCAACATCCCACTGATCGCTTTTGGCTGGGCGGCCACGATGCTGCTGTAGGTGAGTGGGCGTAGGTGAGTGACTGTAGGTGAGTGAACTGCCCGCTAGAACTTACTGCGCCACGGGTTTTTGCTTGCAATGAGAAATTTTTCGATATCTCGCGGTTGCGCCTGTAGTGTCGGGTCAAAATCCAGATAAGCCTTCGTTTCGCGGGCGACGAGGCCAGAAAGAATGAGTAAGCCAATCAGGTTTGGTATTGCCATCAACCCGTTGGCGATATCCGCGAAGGTCCAGGCCAGGCTGATCTCTGTAGTTGCGCCAATGTAGATAACGCAGGTAAACACCATGCGGTAGGGAATTGAGGCCCAGGCACCGAAGGCACGTTCGGCGCTGCGCTCTCCGTAATAGGACCAGCCAAGAATCGTCGAGAATGCGAAAAATACCACCGACAAAGAAACGATAGTGCCGCCCCAATCAGAGCCAATACCTTCGCTGAAGGCCGCGGCGGTCATGTTGGCGGCATTATTCTGACCGGCTTCCCACACCCCAGTGGTCACGATGACTAGCCCAGTCATGGTGACCACCACGATCGTGTCGATGAAGGTTTGCGTCATGGAAACCAAACCCTGGCGCACCGGGTGGGTGGTTTTGGCAGCCGCGGCTGCAATCGCGGCCGAACCCATGCCGGATTCATTCGAGAAGATACCGCGGGCGACACCCATCTGCATTGCCAGGATTATTCCCGCCCCGAGGAATCCGCCGGTGGCAGAGGTACCAGTGAACGCGTCGTTAAAGATCATGGCGAAAGCTGCAGGAATTTCGCTGGCGTGCATGACCAGCACAATGATCCCGCCGGTGAGGTAAATAATGATCATCAGTGGGACAAAAGCTGAGGTGACTTTGCCGATAGAGCCGATTCCGCCGAGTAGCACGGCGCCGATGAGTACGAACATGATGACGCCGGTGACTGTTGGGCTCACAGCAAAGGTGTTTTCCAAACCTGCGGCAACGGCATTGCCTTGCGTGAGGTTTCCGATACCGAATGATGCGATGATTGCGGAAATCGTGAAGAACCACGCGAGGAATTTACCCAGTCTGCCGGGGATGCCCTGGGAAAGATAACGTTGGGGCCCGCCCGAGACTTTGCCGTGTGCATCGGCTACGCGAAAACGCACCCCCAGGAATGCTTCTGAGTATTTCGAGGCCATACCAAGCAGCCCGGTGATCCACATCCAGAACAGAGCGCCCGGCCCGCCGATGGAAATCGCTGTGGCCACACCGACGATGTTGCCCACACCGACGGTGGCGGCGAGGGCAGTGGTCAGCGCTTGGTATTGGGTGATGTCACCTGCGCCATCCGCGTCATTACGGTCAATGAAGCCGTGGCGCAGCGCCACTCCGAGTTTGCGGAACTGCACACCGCGCAGGCGGATCGTGAGCCACAAGCCGGTGAACAACAGCAGGGGAATGAGGAACCACTGGCTCCAAATAAACTTGTCAATGCCGTCCAGAATGTTCTGGAGCGAATCTGCGAATGAATCGTCTGCCATAAACTACAGAGAATACGCACAGCCCCCTATTTACTTCTCTGCTGGGTTGCTACGCTTTAGGTTGCAGCTATTATCTCAAGTAGAAAGCGTAGCCTAATCATGGTTGACCCAATGGTGTCCTCCAGTCCTGCCTCCGGTGGGCGTTCTTCTGTGCAATCTGAATCATCTGCTTCTCACCTGCGATCTGGAGCTGAGCCACACCCACATGCTGCGCTCCAGCTGCAAGGTTTGGGTAAGTCCTACGGCGACAAGGTCGTCGTGCGGGATATTAACCTTCGGGTTCCGCGCGGTAGCTTTTACGGCCTCGTCGGCCCGAATGGCTCGGGTAAAACTACCACCGTGTTGATGGCTACTGGCCTGCTGCGCCCCGATACCGGCACCGCGTTGGTGTGCGGGCATAACGTGTGGGGTAGTACGGCGGAGGCCAATGCTGCGAAAGCCGCTTACGGGCTGCTTGCCGACGGCTTGCCCGTTTTTGATCGTCTATCCGGACAGGAATACTTGCATTACCTGGGCCTTTTGCGTGGCATCGATGAGCCCACGGTGGCGCAGCGCTCTCGTGAGTTGCTGGATGCGTTGGACCTGGCTGATTCTTCCAGCAAGTTGATCGTCGATTATTCCGCAGGCATGACCAAAAAGATCCTGCTGGCCGGGGCACTGTTGCACCGCCCGGACATTCTGATTCTCGACGAGCCTTTTGAAGCCGTTGATCCGGTTTCTGCGACCACCATCCGGGAGATTTTGCAAGCCTATGTTGCCAGCTCCGGCACGGTGATTATGTCTTCGCACGTGATGGAAACCGTGGAAGCGTTGTGTGATCACGTCGCGGTGATCGGCAAGAACCAGGTGCTTGCCGACGGCACGTTGGATGAGGTGCGTGCTGGTTCTAGCTTGAGCGAGCGTTTTGTGGAACTGGTCGGTGGGCGTCATCTGGCGGAAGGTTCACTGGAGTGGCTGGCTGGTGCGGGACAGAAGAGCTCTAGTGCCGACGACGCCTCCGATAGCAATAAGGAGGCGCAGCAGTGACCCGCACAGCACCAATCACCCACACAGCAGCGACGAAGACAGCAGCGCAACCGTCGCTACGAGTATTTACTAGCTTGCACTGGAAGTTGTGGAAGCGGCATTTCAGTACGAATACTTCGCAAATTTTCATCGCCATAATAGTCGCGTTCTATTCTTTCCTGGGGCTGGTTGGCCTCGGCGCATTTACGGTGCTGGGAGCCGCTTATGGTGATTTCATGCCCATGATCTATAGCCTGGCGGCGGGCACGGTGGGCTACTGGCTGGCGGCGTTGTTCATGCCGGCCGGAGAGAACCAAGTTGATCCTGCACGGCTGGCGGTGCTGCCGCTCACGGAAACAGTGATGTTACGGGGCGCGGCGGCGACCTCACTGTTGACGGTGCGGGGCGTGCTGGCGATTTTTAACTCGTTGGTGATGATCGTGCTTGGTGCCGTTGGCTTGGTGCAGCACGGCAGTGGATGGGGCATTGCGGTGTGGATACCGGCTGTGCTGGTTTCACTGGTGATTACGGTTGCTGGTGGGGAAGCCTTGGCAAAGTTGCTGGGAAGCGTAGGAAACCGCAAGAACAGTGAGAAAGCTGCGATGGCTAGCGCCTTGGGCTTCATCGTGGCGATCTTCGGTTTCAACGTTGTTGTCAATGGCAGTTCGGAATTTTCGCTGCCGTGGGATACCTTGCTGGGACTTGTGGCATGGACTCCGTTTGGTGCGGCACCAGGTGTGGCGGTCGCAGTGCTGCAGGCTCACTGGGTAACCGCGCTGGTACAGGCAGCAATAGCAGCAGTGACGGTAGCGGTGGCGTGGCGCATGTGGCGCTGGGCGCTGCGGCGTAATGCGCAGACCGTGACCGGCGATTCCGGGGCGGCAGCCACCGGGTCTGAGGCAGGAAGTGTCTTGTTGCCGGGGGTGCGGGCGTCGGCAAGCGGGGCAGTGTTCTCTCTGACCTTGCGGTATTGGCGCCGCGATATTCGCTTTACCTACAGCCTGATGGTCATGCCACTGTTTTTGGTGATGGTGCTGGCACTGGGAGCGACTAATGGTCAGTCTGGTATGGCCTATGTCGCGGTGCTGTTTTTCGTGTTATTTGCAGCGGGTATGACCTCGAATGCGTTGGGCTATGACGGGCCGTCGAACTGGGTGCACATGAGCGCTGGACTGGCGCCGCGCACGTTATTGTGGGCACGCACGCAGGCAGTGTTGCTGCTGACTCTGCCGACCTTGGTGATATACCTGGTAGTTTTGGCGATGCTGGGTACAGAGCTGACCACTGTGGTGGTGCTCGCGGTGATCGCGGGCTCGGCGGTGCTGCTGAATGCGGGGTTGGCGGCGCTGTTGGCAGTGTGGAATCCATTTCAGGTTTCCGCGCCGGGCACCAACCCGATGAAGGATAAATCGGGTTTTTCCGTTGGAGCGCTGATCATGATGCTGGTATCTGTGCTGATGGTGTGGTTACCGCTCGCGCCCGGGATCATCATGATGATTGTTGGCATGAACCTCGGTGATGGTGGTGTCACACAGTTGTCTGGCTTGCCGACGCTGTTCTGGGCTGGCGTTGCTCTGAGTGTGCTTGTTGCGCTGGCTGGGCTTTGGCTGGGGCATGCTGCGGCCGCGAAGCGTTTGGAAAAGCGGTGGCCGGAAGTTTTTGCTAAGGTGCGGAATTTTTATTAAATCTGCGCGGGGATAGCAGCTTTCTACAGCACAGCAGCTTTCTACAGCACGATTTTTCGGGTGACCGGGCTGATCACGGAGGTGATGGGCCCGGTTTTGTTTTGCCGCATGTCGTGGCTTTTTGCTGGGGGCATGCACAGGTTTTTAGTGGTGAATGAGCATGGGTTAAGCAGGAAAACCAGCCTTGTTGCAACCTATTTTCAGGTAGGTTATTTTTAACTAAACTCATTGGGAATGGGTTTCAATAAGAAAGGTTTTATTAGTGAAAACTTCAGATTTCTCGCGTGCCTACGTGCGCGCACAGGGGCGACGTTTTACGGTGCCTGGATCGCGTCGTTCGCGGATCCGTCTAGCGGTGGCAGTAACCGCGGCGTTGAGCACCGCGTTTGCTGGTCTCCCGGCAGCTTCGGCAGGCCCTGATGATGGCAAACTCATTTTGACCGAACGCCACATTGATTCGCCTTATGTGGTGAGTAAAGATGGGCAGTTTGATGCGCGTACTAAATACAATCAGATTGTCGATGGTGACTATGAGGCCACAACCGCAGCTTTTGCTGATTCTGCCCTGTGGATTGGTAAAGGTTGGGATGATGAAGCGAAAACCAAGCCGAAATATCAAATTACGTTGCCCGATAACGGCGATTTTGCTTTTATTGGCGAGCCTGGCGAGACCTACGTGCAAGCACCCAGTGGTGCAACCGGCAGCAACCACAAGCCGATTTGGTACGGGTTTGGTGCTGAGAGTGGCCTCGACGTCAGCAACGTGCAAAATGGTCGGGTCGCGCTGGATTTGATCGGCATCGACGGCCCTGGGGACATGGAACAGTACAATTACAACCCCAACGACGTTTTCAATCTTGCACGCGTGGTTGGCACAACGCAATCCTCTTCGCATTCTATCTCGATTAAACCTGCTGAGCACACGCACTTAAACACACTGTTTACTAAGCCGGGCCGGTATGAGTTGACCTATCGTGTGAGCTCGCGTACCAACGACGGCAAATTCATCACTTCAGAGCCACGCACCCAGGTAATTCAGGTTGGTGGACAGCGGCCACTGGATACCCCAACCGAGTCATTGGAAGATCGTTTTAAAAAAGCTCCACAAGGAGATGCTGCGGCAGCAAATTACCGGCTTACGATTGCTCCGAAATCCGAGCCGAAGGCGGGTGGGGACGATAAACTTTCGACGATCACCTTCGATGCGGGTAAGGAAGGCCTGAATGGTACTGTCACTTTGTTCGTCGACGGATATTTCTTAACGGACCTTGCCGTGGAAAACGGCAAGGCAACCTGGGATGAGCTGTTGAGCCCGAAGCAGTCGAATATTCAGGCTGTTTTCACCCCGGATACTGTGGCCACTGGTGAATCCACTGTTCAGGGCGCTGGTGAGGGTGCTGCGGCTGCTGCAGGAGCGGCTCCGCGGTGGATTTCTGCACCGCTACCGTATTCTGCTGGCGAGTCGAAAGAAACCACCAGTGCACAGCATGCGGATGCTTTGCCGAAGGGTAATAATAAGCGGGATCTGCGAACTCCAGAACCGGGTACCCAGTTGACCAGCAAAGATGTTGACGTACGTTATGTCTCCGGTGATGGGCTAACCGACACGTATTACGTAGAAGCCAAGGACCCGACTTTCCAAGGTGCGTTTACTGGTGGAGTCTATAGCACGATGAAAGATACGGAAGGTGGTTATGCTGACTTACCATTAGAAGGCGCTATCGTTAATGGCAAAGGCTTTGTGACGATCGATAAGACGTATGCACCACGTGAAGGCGTGCTGTTCATGAACGTTATTCCACACCCTGGTTATGGGCTAGCTAATGCTCGCGGGGCAATTACTGAAAAGTTTATCCGCGGTAACTCTTACGAAGGTACCGTGCATTTTGGTGAATCCCCCGGAGTACCGGAAAGCGTGCCAGGTGCTTCCGATGATGCTGGACAGCAGCCGCCTGCAGAAAAGCCATCTGAGTCTCCGGAAACGCCGGAGGCACCGGGGGCGCCAGAGAATCCAGGAGTGCCAGAAGGTCAGACTCCTTCACAGCAAGGGCGCGGGGTATGCGTCGGTAAGAAATTATTGGACCGGGGACATGTTGATATCTTGGCGAAGCACAACGCCGATGGGTTTGATATTAGTCTGAAAGATGATACCCGCCTGATTGACAAGAAGAGCGTGGAGCGTGCGCTGAACGAGGTTGCTTTGGTGGTGGGTGATAATACCAAGGAGACTCGACGGGCAGCCCACCAGGGTGCGGAGTTTGACTTCCTCGGCAAGCAGGATGACGGTTTTTACCATTTGCCACAAACACAGCGTCCCGGTGTGATTTGGCCAGGTTATAACACTGAAGCGATTGATTTTAACAAGATTGATGGGGACGTCTCGCTCAATCTGCAGCCGCGTGATGTGCCGGAAGGCGCAACCTGGGGAACATTTATCGACGGACGATTGGGAGAGGCGCCAACGGTCTTGTCTGATTCAACCAAGAATGATCATTCGATTGAGTCGAGCTTTGCCTCGCACACTCACATCCATTGGGGATTTTCCAAGCCGGGTGTCTATATCTTCGATGCTAATTACAGTGCGAAAGGTAAAGACGGTCGTGAGGTGAAGTCCGAAAGTCAGGAGTTTGTCATTACGGTAGGCAAGGATGCAAAGGAGACCTGCACCGCACCAAAGCCAGGGGCAGGGCAGGAAAACAAGCCAGAAAACGGTTCGGATGAACCCGCACCTGGAAAACCTGAGGGTGAGCCAAAGCCGCAGGCGCCAAAGCCCGGTGAGCCGGAAGCTCCGAAAGATCCGGAGACTCCGAAAGATCCGAAGCCGAGCCAGCCGGAAAAGCCGCAACCACCAAAGCAACCGGAAACCCCGAAGAAACCAGAGAAGCCGGAAGCTCCGAAGAAGCCGGGCAACCAATCCAAGCCAGGCGGTTGGTCACCGCAAAACTTCTTCTCGAATTTCAACCCAGTGCACCTGCTAGCACCAGTGTTGGGCATTGTGTTCATCGCGCGGATGGTTGCGCTGTTCTTCGAATTGCAGCCGCAGGTTGCAAACTTCTTTGCACAGGGCATCCCAGGGCTTCCGAAGTGGGGAAAGTAGTGAAGAGCTGAAACGCTTTCTCCACGTATTGGGCCTTTCTTCATAATTTCTGTATGACACACGGCAACCTTAAGCCTTGTTGCAAACTGCTTTCAGTTACGGTATTTTGACACCACTCCTGAAAAGCGGATTCATTTTTAATAAAGAAAGGCTTATGAGTCATGGCCCCACAGCTTCGTCGCTCGCGCGCGACAGGGCGGCGTAGTCGCAATATCCGATTAGCGGTTGCAGTTACCGCGGCCCTCAGCACTACTTTTGCTGGGTTGCCAGCAGCAACCGCTGGCCCAGATGACGGCAAAAAGATTCTCACCAGAGAACACATTGATGCGCCGTATACCGTGCGGGATGAAGCCGGGGTGTTTGACCTGTACGCACATAATAACGAGGGAGCACACAAGTTCTCAGAGTCTGCGGTATGGATTGGAAAAGGCTATAACAGTGACGGCGCTGATAAGAAGCAGCAGTATCAGTTCACCGTGGCTGATAATGAGCGCCTGAGCTATTTAGGCACCCCAGGCGACACCTACGTGTATTCGCCAGAAACGCCATTGGGAGGCCGACAAGACCCAGCATGGCTTGGTTATGGTGCAGAAAAAGACTTAAACGTCGACGATATGCTGAACGGCCGGGTATCGCTGGATCTTTTGTCGGTGGATGGCCCAGGCGAGGTAGAGCAACTGCAGTACCGGTCCGGGCAAGCGATCGATGTCCTGCGTCTTTTGGGTACTAGCGCATCGTCGCCACGTTCCATTTCGATTGAGCCCGGCGAGCACAACCACATCGGAACCGTATTTACTAAACCCGGACGATATGAGCTGAAGTTTCAGACCAGCGGTCTGCGCAAAGACGGCACTTATGTGGCCTCCGAACCACGAACCATGGTGATTCAGGCGGGCGGCCAGCAGCCAAAATCAGAGGCCACGAAGCCTTTACAGGAACGCTACAATCAGGCGCGCACAGCAAATCTTGCAGAGGCCAATTATCGTTTAAGCGTTGCGAAAAAAGCGGACCCGACTGTCGACGGTGACGATAAACTTTCCACCATCTCGTTCGATGCCGGAAACCCGGAGCTTTCTGGCACCGTGACGTTATTTGTCGACGGATACTTTTTGACCGACCTTGAGGTTGAAAACGGTAAAGCCTCCTGGGATGAATTGTTGAGCGCCCAAGAATCCAATATCCAAGCGGTGTTCACCCCGGATGATGAAACTTCTGCGCACTGGATTTCTGCACCGTTAGCATATTCCGCAGGCCAGGCTGGGGTAGAAACCACCTCGGAAAATCATGCGGAGCAACTGCCCAAGGGCAATAACCTGCGGACCTTCAACTTCCCGGCACCGAATACTGCGGTCACGAATGATGAGGTCACCGTGAAATACGTCCCCGGGGCTAATGGGGTCGGAGAAATCGTCGTCGAGGCGAAAGACCCGAAACTACAGGGGCTGATTACGGGTGGAATTTATGAAAATGAAGCTTGGTTAGAAAAAGGTACCGCAGACCGGGAATTGGCGGGCACTTTTCAGGACGGCAAAGGAACGCTCCGGTTTGGAGAAGAGTACCTACCGGACAATGCGCTCCTAAAAATCGATGTCATTCCACATGCTGGATTTGGCCGTAAGGCTGCATCCGGAATTGTCACAGACAAATTCAATGTTGGAACTAGTGCCGAGGCGACCTTCCGCTTGGGTGAGATCGATGGCTCGCTAGAGCCTGAGCTACAAAGACCAGGCCAAGGCGATAGCGGTACCGATAACTCGGGTGCACAAAACCCAGGCGCAGAACAGCAGGAACCGCCAAAGAACAACGAGCAGCAGGGCAGTGATGAGCAGGCTGGGCACCCAGTTTGTGAAGACAAGATCCTTCTCAACCGCGGTCACGTCGACATTCTGGGTAAGCGCACTAAAGATGGCCTTGATATTGCGTTGAAAGATGATACGCGGCTGGCGGCAGATAAATCTGTGGAACGTTCCTTGGAGGATGTCGCTTTTGTTATCCGGGACAATGCGAAACGGAAGCGCCCGGAGCAATTGAGCGACGAAAAGTATAACTTCATTGGCGAGAAAGGCAGTGAGTTTTACTATTTGCCGCAGGCTCAGGACAAAGCCGTCTTGTGGCCGGGGTACAACACCGAAGCTATTCCGGTGCAGGACGAATTCGACGGCCCAGTATCTCTGAACCTAGTTCCACGTGAAACACCGGAAAACTCCAGTTGGGGTGTGTTCATCGATAAGGGGTCTTTCGGAGGCGATCATGAGATTCTTGCCGACTCCACCAAACAGGATTATTCGATTGAATCTCATTACTCGGCGCACACCCATGTGCACTGGGCTTTCTCTCATCCGGGAATCTACACCTTTGACGCCAGTTACAGCGGCAAGACGAAAGATGGCACAGAATTGAAGTCTGATAGCCACGAGCTCGTCGTCACCGTTGGGGAAGAGGCATTGGAGACGTGCAAGACCGCTCCGGCACCGAAGCCTGATCAACCGGACCAGCCTGAGCAACCGAATCAACCGAGCAACCCGAACCAGCCGAGCAAACCAAATCTGCCAAGCCAGCCAGGCACCCCAGGCAAACCTGAAACCCCAGAAAAACCCGAGAAGCCAGGTGCCCCGGAAAGCGGCAAGAAGCCAGAATCTCCGAAGGATCCAGACAAGCAGTCCACACCAGGCAGCTCGTCACCAAAGGGCTTCTTCTCTAACTTCAATCCGGTTCACTTGCTAGCACCAGTTCTGGGCATTGTGTTCATTGCCCGCATGGTCGCTCTGTTGACGGAATTGCAGCCGCAAATCGCCAACTTCTTTACTTCAAAAATGCCAAATTTTCCCGGAAAGTAATCCTTCATGACCGCACTGAAAATCCAGTCACCTAGGCAGGACGTGGCTCGACCAGCGTCGGCACGACCGGTCTCATCGCAGCCGGTACAAAAAGCCACCGCGTTGCTTGCTGCCTTAGTGCTGTGTTGGGTAGCCGCGTTTGCTCCACGCGCCATGGCCCAAACTTTTGACCGTGGGCACGTTGACGTCTTCTACGTGACCTCACATGGTGGCGAACTCTCGTTGTCGATGAAAGAAGACATCACTGGTGGCGGAGTACAACGACCTGGCGACGACGTCGTCCTGCACGTCAGCGATGCTGCCTGGTCGGAAGCTACCGCAGGTGTCGATGGCATCGGCCAAGCGACGTACTTCCTGCCACAGTCACAAAACCATGAGGTGATCTGGCCGGGCTGGGATACCCAGCCGGTTGCAGCCGACGGCTACCAATCCATCGATTTCAACTTCCAAGAGGTTTCCGGCCCCGGCGAAGTCTATATTTTCGAAACCGAAGGTTTCGGTGGTATCAAATCTGTCACCGATGATGGCTCATATAACCTGCGTACCGGTTCTGTGATCAACCAGCCATACCCAGCGCATAAGCACATCAACTGGGCATTCACCCACCCGGGTACCTACCAGATGACGGTGTATGCCAGTGCCAATGGGCAATCCAGTAACGCGGTGACTTATACCTGGCAGGTTGGCGGGGAATCCGGCGATGCACCAGCGCCTGCTGCACCCAGTGGAGGCCAAGCAGGTGGCCATGGTGGTGGACACAACAGCGGGGCAGGCCACGCAGGCAACCACCCTGCAGTTCCAGCTCCGCAGGGTGGCGGGGGAACTGCCCCAGGCCCACGTGCTGGTGGGGCACGCCCAGGCCCAGCACCGAAGGCAGCGCCACCGGCTGGATCATCCGGCGGTTCGTCGTCGGCAAGCAATTCCGGTGCCGGAAACGCACAATGCACCCCGGGCCTACAGCCGCAGATCAAAGACGACACCACCAGCCCGGCACAATGGCGTCCTGCACAAGGCGCGACGTTCTACTTGTCGTCGAATGCCGAGGTAAACCTACCCAGCAACGTGGGCACGGTGCCACAGGGTAAAGCTTGGATGATCGGAGCCACGCAGGTTGCCGGTGTTCCGTGGCTGGGTGCCAATACGCAACACGAATCGATGCACGAACACCTGGCATCCAGCGTGCGCTGGGATATTACTGGGTTTAGCGGACCAGGCCCAATGACCGTGTACTCACAAGGCCAATTGGGGCAGATCGTAGGTGAAGAATGGTTCCGCGCGGCTGGTGGCGGATACCAGGGCAGCAAAGCCATCCCGCGCAACACGCACGTGCACCCGAACTGGGTTTTCGGCGCGCCGGGACATTACCAGGTCAACATCACCCAGTCCGCGCAACTGAACAACGGCAAAAAAGTTTCTGGCAACGCGACGATCAACTTCGTGGTTGGGGGCAATAACCCTGGCGGAGCTTTTAGTGACGGCCACTTCGACCTGGGTGCGGTAGTGAACCCAGAAGGTGGCGAATGTGCCGGCGGTGGAGTTGCCGGTGGAGGAGCAGCCGGCGCTGCCGGTGGTGCAGGTGGAGACGCGGCTGCTGGCCAGGGGCTCAGCGAAGAAGAACTCGCCGCGCAGGGCTTGGCTGCCGACGGCACTCCGCTAGCAGCCGGTGGTTTTGGTGCCGGATTCGCCGGGCAGGATTCAAAGTTGTTTAATATCGCTGCGATCGTGCTTGGTCTGGGGCTATTGTTCCTTGGCATCGCGGCAGCACATTATGCCGTGAAAAAGGCTAAATCTGCAGAAAACTCTGCAGAAAACACCGACGACCCCGGCGATGGTTCTGGAGGGCCTGGAACGGATGGTCCGAAACCACCGCAATCACCACAGCCACCACAAGCACCGCAGACCGCGATGATCCCGCAGGTGTAGTACCGCAAACCAGCTTGTAGAAAGATTGAGTATGAAACACCGCCGCACCTCCATATCCGCGCAGCGCACTGGCGTTGCGCGGTGGTCTGGTAGCAAAAAACTGGGCTTGGGCTTGGCTGCAGCTTTGGCGATCACGGTGACTGCAGGTGGTGCCTATGCTTTCAGCGGGGCAAACGAGACTACGCGCACGGTGGGCGCAGCGCAGAATGAACCGCACCAGCACCGCCTGCAGGTTGTGGCCACCACGCCTATTCTCGCGGACCTGGTTTCGCACGTCGCTGGCGAGGACGCACAGGTAACCACATTGATTCCGGCAGGCAAAGACCCGCACGATTTCGAACCGACCTTGCGCACTGTACGTGAGGTCGCCTACGCGGATCTGGCCTTTGCCAATGGTCTGTTGCTGGAGCCACCTGCGCTCGCGGAGACGCTACGGCAATCCACTTCGGGGGAAGTCGTCGAAGTGGCTGACCTTTCGCCGTCCTACGGTGCAGAGTTGATCCCGTTGGTGGAAAACGTGGCCCTGGATGCGGTTTGGTTGGGTTTGCGCGTCCAAGGCGCGGAGCAATCTAACTCAGTGAAATTCCGCATGACTGATGCGCAGGGCCCAGGCGATGTAGCCGCCTATATCGTTTCGACGTTCGGCACCCCGGAACAGATCTTCCCGTCGGATTCCGGCATTGATCTTCCCGCAAATGCCCACACGCACGTGTCCTGGGCATTTAGCGAACCCGGTACCTACAAGCTTAGTTTCGCGGCCCAAGGGCAGCCGGGTACCGAGGCAACACAGGAACAAACCATCACTGTTGCCGTCGGCGTAAACCCGGAAGAAGGCGCCCACGTTATCGATTCCGGTCACGTCGATATCACCGCAGATCTAGCGAACGGCACCATCAGTTTAAAAGACCACGACGCCCACTTTGATCCGGAAACCACCGTGCTCGCGATCCCGTCGTCGACGCTGCAAGCCATTCCCCCGGACCCGGCCTATCGCTTCCTGGGCCGGCCAGGCGCAGAAACCTACTTGCTGCCGCAAGCAGTGCTGGGCAAACACCTCCACGGTGAAATTGATCCCCATCTCTGGCACAACACCCGCAATGCTCGAGCTTACGTCGAGGTTATTGCGGAAAAACTGGCACAAGCCGACCCGTCGAACGGCCACCGCTACCAGCAGCGCGCCGAGGAATATAACCACCAGGTCCAGCTTGTCGACGAGCAACTGCACGCAGCCTACGACGCCATCCCGGAACACCGTCGCCACCTGGTCACTACGCACCATGGCTACACCTACCTTGAGCAGGGCTACGGCATTAATATCGCAGGTTTTGTTACCCCGAATGCCTCGATCGAGCCTTCCCCACGCGATGTGATTGCTCTGCAACGCACGCTGGACAACTTGGATATTCCGGCGGTATTCGTCGAGCCGAACTCTGCTGCCTCCACTTCTACATTGGAAGAAACCGCGCGCCGGGCTGGGGCACAGGTGTGCACGATCTACGGTGACACCTTGGACAAGGATGTGCCGACGTATTTAGATCTGATGCGTTTTAACGCGAATGAAATCAACCGATGTTTGGCCAACAACCCGCCCCAACCAACCCCTCACACCAGTACAGATTCGAAATAACGAAAAGGAACTCTCATGTCACAGAAAACTTCGGTGCAAACTTCCCGCAAAGCCGCACTGCGCGCTCGTGCTTTTGGCGTAGCACTCGCTGCAGCCACCAGTATCGCTACTGGGTTTTTCCCGGCGACCCAACCAGCAGCAACAGCGCAGGGAAGCGATCTCTCGCAGGTGGTGAGCGGCGATGAAGCAATCGCTCCGGAAGGCGAAAAAGTGGTCATCGAATCCGGGCACGTTGATATCGGTGCGATGGTGATCGACGGCGAATTAGAAATTTTTGCCCGCGATGATCGGAACCATCCACCAGTGTGGCGGCACTTAGACGACATTGTCTTCCAGCTGCGCGAAAACTCGGTGCAGACTCTGCCCGATAACGATGATTTCTCTTTCGTCGGCGCCGGTGCGAATGAACCAGCTTATGTGGTGCCACAAACTGAAATCGTGGATGTGCCGTGGTTGGGTTGGAATACCCAGTCCCCAGCTCTGACAGATAACGTACAAAACGGTGTGACCATGGATTTTGCGGGACATTCCGGTCCGGGTGAATTTGCATTATTCCTACAAAACGGTGGTTTCGAAGCCCCCGATGTGCTCTGGTCGACGGCTGCTGGCAAAGCTGACGACTTTTTTGTAGAACTACACACCCACACCCACGCGAACTGGACGTTTACTGACCCAGGTGTGCATCAAATTGGTCTGCAGATTTCTGCTACTACTAACGATGGCCAAGAACTTTCTGCACAAGAAGCCGTGACCTTCGCGGTTGGCGAAGGGACCGACCCTGCCGAGGCACACAATGCAGTCTTTGACTGGGAAAATGCCTCCACCGGCTCTGGTGGCTTCCACATTTCTTGGTTGCTGGTCGGTGGCATCGGCATCGTAGTTGTGCTGGTAGCAGTTGGCGTCATTAGTCGCGGAAAGAAGAAATAAACATGCACCCGCTTATTTCCGTCGACAAGCTGCAAGTTTTCCTGGGCGGGCGCCAGGTAATTAGCGATGCCGCAATCGAGATCGCTTCCGGTGAATTCATCGGCCTGCTCGGGCCAAATGGTGCAGGAAAAACCACGTTTATGCGCTCCATTTTGGGGTTGGTCCCGGTGAAATCTGGGAATGTGCAGGTTAATGCTTCGATTGGCTATGTGCCGCAGCGGCACGACGTCGCCTGGGAGTTTCCCTGGAACGTTCGCAAAACTGTGCTTTCTGGGCGCACCGGTTTGATCGGTTGGTTTCGTCGTCCAGGCGCTGAGGATCACGATGCAGTGGAAGCTGCACTTGAGCTGACGAACTTGCAGGATCTAGCTCAGCGACCAATTGCGGAGCTTTCCGGTGGGCAGCGGCAGCGCGTGTTGTTGGCGCGCGCTTTGGCTACCCGCCCGGAGGTGTTGTTTTTGGATGAACCATTCACGGGGCTGGATGCGCCGAATACGGAGGGGCTATTAGATTTGTTTGCGCACTTGAGTTCACAGGGCACGAGCATCGTGATGTCCAGCCACAATCTGGCTGAAGCCGTGCATACTTGCCACCGCGTGGTGTTGTTTAACAAGGGGATTATGGCCGATGGGCCTGCCGACGAGATCCGCGCGAACCCACAGATCTGGTCCGAGACCTTCGCCGTCGCACCAAGCTCGCCGCTGCTATCTGCGATTGGGGTGGGGGCTAATGCCTAATTCTGTGATTTCCTTTCCGGAATTCCTGATGGATCTCGCGAACCCGCAGCTGGATTTTCTGGCGCGTGCAGTGGCGATTTCCGTGATTGCTGCGATTACCTGCGCCGTCGTCGGCTGCTATGTCGTGTTGCGCGGTATGGCCTTTATCGGTGATGCGGTTTCCCATGCTGTGTTTCCGGGCCTGACCATCGCGTTCGCCCTGCAGGTTTCCGTACTGCTGGGTGGTGCGGTGGCCGGTGCGGTGGTTGCGATCCTGATTGCGTTGTTCTCGCAGCGGCAAAACGTCCGCGAGGATTCCGTGATTGGTATTTTCTTCGCTGCTTCCTTCGCGGTGGGCATGGTGATCATCTCCCGCACTGAGGGGTATACTGCCTCGCTGAGCAGCTTCCTCTTCGGCTCGCTCACTGGTGTTTCCAGCACTGATGTGTGGTTAGCCCTGGCGGTATCCGTACTGGTCTTGGCGACGATCGTCGTCATTGGCCCACAATTGAACGTGACCTGCCTGGACCGCGAAACCGCGCGTGCCATGAACATTCCGGTGCTGCTGATGGACATCGTGCTCTACCTGGCTGTCACCGCGGCGGTAGTGATCTCGGTGGGTACCGTCGGTAACATCCTGGTGCTCGCGCTGCTGATCGCGCCACCGGCCACCGCCCGCCTGATCACCGCAAACTTGACCACGATGATGGTGCTTTCGGCAACCTTCGGCGCGCTGGGAAGCTTCTTTGGGCTTTATATTGCCTGGGCATTCGATCTTCCGGCTGGCGCCAGCATCGTGCTGCTCCTTTCGGTCTGGTTCTTGGTGGTTTGGGCATTGATGCCGTCGATAAGAACCCTGCAGACCAGCAGAGCAGCGCGGGTGAGCAGACAGACAGCCAGCTAAAACGACTAATCAACATGAATAGCCAACCAGCTAGCTAAACCAGTCAGCTAATTCACAAAAATTAAAAATTACGAAATTTTATTTCTAACTTCCTTGGGAGGAACCATGAAATCCACGAACAGTGTGCACCGTATTCGCCGTTCGCGCAGCCCGCGCCCGTTCTCGAAGACATCCTTGAGCTTGGGTTTGACCATCGGCTTGGCGACGGCTGGCCTGGGCGCTGGAATGTTGGCGCCGTCGGCAAGCGCCCAAATCCACGAAATCTGCACCGCGTCGGAAGGTTGGACGCCGGATCACAAGATCACGCACGGCCACCAGGACATGACGGTTCTTTCGGGAAACGGATTAGAACCTGCACTGATTGATGATTCCTCCGGCGAGTCGTTGTCCTATGGGTCTGGGCGCAGCGTAGTTGAGGTCTCCAATGACCAGCATGTGAAACTCGATGCTCTGGGCATCAGCGGGCTTCCCGACGAAGGCTGGTACCTGCCACAAACGCAGTTACCCAACGTTCCATGGCTTGGTTTTTCCACGATGTATCTGGGTGACCACCTGGTGGAAGGTGAATCAGTGTCGATGAACCTGAACCTGAAGCAGGGCCCTGGTCGGATGATTGGTTGGCTTCCGGAAGGTTTCGGCAGCAACAAAATTGTGCTGGATTCCGACGATGCGGACGACGCCTGGCCGATCCCGTATAACACGCACGTGCACACCGGATTCGTGTTTGAAAAAGCCGGTGTGTATGAGGTGGGATTTGAATTCAAGTTGCCACGCGGCGGAACTAAGACCTTGGACGTGATGTTCCTGGTTGGCGACTACGACTGTGCTGATCGCGGATCAACGAGCACCGGCACTAATTCTGGTTCGAAGAGCAAGGGTACCAGCGGGAAACCTAAGACCTTTGGTGACCACTTAACCGCGATGGAAAAAGAAATCAGCCAGACGGAAAAGGCGATCTCGGGCATTGAGAAGTCGGTGCGTAAACTCGTTGCGCCTTTCACCAAGGAAGACGACAAGAAAGCGCCGAAGCCGAATGCTTCCGGGAAGCCAGGCGCGCCGGGTGCACCGGGAGCGCCAAACGCTGGTAATAAACCAGCTCCAGCGAAACCAGGTCAGCCGGGTGCTAACGGGGACGCTAAACCGGCCCCAGCCGGTGGGGGACCGAAGCCAGCTCAGGCTGCACCGAACGCTGGTGGAGGAGCAGCCCCAGCACCTGCTCCTGCACCGCGTAGTGGTGGGGCGAACACTGGTGGTTCGAGTGCCGCAATAGTTCCTGCCAAGGCTCCAGCCCCAGCTCCAGCGCCAGCTCCAGCCCCGGCACCAAGTGCTGGTGGTTCCGGGGCAGCTCCGGGCCTGGAAGCAGCTCCGGTAGAAGGTGCTGAAGGCGCAAACCTATCAGGTGTCGATGGTCAGGGTGATGCATTCGCCAGTGCTGATGGTGCTGCACAGCGTGGTGCCACGAGCGCGAACTACAAGCCGACCTCGTCGTCGATGAGCTTCTTCTCCGGCCTGATTCTTGGTTTGGGGGTATTCGCCTTCGCGTTGGGCATCGGTATTTATGTTGTGATGTGGCAGCGTTCCCGCAACAAATAAGTTGTTGGGAGGCGAGTAGCTTGCTGGGCCCGGAAGTAACCGGTGGGAGCACAAAGATTCCTGTCTAAACCCGAGGCCTAAACCTGGGAGCTAAATCAGGGAT
>NZ_LZMN01000009.1:0-25198 GCF_001665955.1 Corynebacterium sp. EPI-003-04-2554_SCH2473622
CCAGGCCCACATTGCCGACGCCGATGACCGCGACCTGCTCGGCGGACAAATCCCAGTTGCGCTCAAAGTGAGGGTTACCGTCGTAGAAGCCGACGAATTCGCCAGCACCCCAGACACCTTCTAGGTCGGCGCCCGGGATGTTCAGGTCCCGGTCGTCGACGGCACCGGTGGAGAAAATAACGGCGTCGTAATGATCCTTCAGTTCTTCGACGCTGATGGTGCGGCCAACTTCGACGTTGCCGATAAAGCGGATCTTCTCGTTGCTGAGCACGCGGTGCAGCGACTTGATGATGCCCTTAATACGCGGGTGATCCGGTGCCACGCCGTAGCGGATCAAGCCGAAAGGAGTGGGCATGCGGTCGAGCAAGTCAATATCGACGTTGCCGCCGGTCTTTTTAATCAGGATATCGGAGGCGTAAATACCGGCTGGACCAGCACCGACGACGGCGATTTTGAGCGGTTTATCGCCCTCGGTGTTGGGGTTGCTGGTCACTGCGTCAGTCTGCTTGGACGGAGTTGCGGACGTAGTGGAAGTAGTCATTCGCGTTAATCGTGCCTTTCGGTTGTTAGTCGTTAGTTGTTGGCTTCACGTGCGAGTGCGTTCTTCTGCGCGTGCGTGATCACGCGCTTATTCGGTTCGCGTTAAGCAAGCACGTTCTATTTGAACTTATTTGTCTCTATTTTGCTAGCTAGCGAATTAAATTCAAATGATGTGGGCCACATTACTCCAGGTCGCATGCAGGATTGCTTGTATGAATTAAATAGACCGATCGGTCTCATTGGGTTAGACCGAGTGGTTCATCTAGATTGAACGCATCGGTTCGACCGGGATTGTGACTCTCCGGTTGAACAACAAAATCTACAACTAATCCCGAGCAAAACACCTGCACATCGCCGAAACCGTTTAGTGAGGCAACTTATGACTACAAACGCCCCCGCACGCCCAAAGCGGAAACCAAAGCCAGAAGGGCAGTGGAGTATTGACGGCACCGACCCGCTGAACAAAGAAGAGGAGGTGAAGCAAGAACAAGAAGCCTTCGAGGTTAAGCAGCGTGTGATCGACACCTACTCCAAGCAGGGTTTTGATTCGATCCCTGCTGATGACATCAGCAAGCGCTTCAAGTGGCTCGGCATTTATACCCAGCGCAAGCAGAATCTCGGTGGCGAATACACCGGTCAATTAGAAAACCACGAGTTGCAAGATAAATATTTCATGATGCGCGTGCGTTTCGACGGCGGCCAAGCCACCCCGGAGCGCTTGCGCGTCGTCGGTGAGATCTCCCGGGATTTCGCACGGTCTACCGCGGATTTCACCGACCGGCAGAATATTCAGCTGCACTGGATCCGCATCGAGGATGTCCCAGAGATTTGGCGCAGGCTGGATGCCGTTGGTCTGACCACGATGATGGGCTGCGGCGACGTGCCGCGCGTGATCTTGGGCTCGCCCACAGCTGGGGTGGCGGCCGACGAGATCATTGATGCTAGCCCGGCGATCGAAGAGATCAAAGAGAACTATCTGCCGCGCGCGGAATTCCACAACCTGCCACGGAAGTTCAAAACTGCCATCTCGGGTAACTCCCGCCAGGATGTCACCCACGAGATCCAGGACGTGGCGTTTATTGGGAAAAACCACCCGGAATACGGCCCTGGGTTTGACTGCTTCGTTGGCGGTGGGCTGTCCACCAACCCGATGCTGTCGCAATCGCTGGGGGCGTGGATCCCCATCGAGCGCGTCCCGGAGGTGTGGGCCGGGGTGGTTCGCATCTTCCGCGATTATGGTTTCCGCCGCCTGCGCAACCGTGCGCGGTTGAAATTCCTCGTCGCCAAGTGGGGGATTGAGAAATTCCGTGAGGTGCTGGAAACGGAGTATCTGGATTCCCCGCTTCTCGACGCCGAACCGACCCCGTTGCAATCCGGCATCCGTGATCACATCGGCGCGCACCCGCAAAAGGACGGCAACTTCTATCTAGGTGTGAAACCGACTGTTGGCCACGCGACCGGTGAACAGCTGATTGCGATTGCAGAAGCCGCGGAAAAGCACGGGATCACGCGTATCCGGACCACACCGATGAAAGAACTGCTGTTTTTGGATATTCCGCGCGAAAAGCTTGCCGAGGTAGCTCGTGACCTGGACGCCACGGGCCTGTATTCCAAACCCTCTGAGTTCCGCCGCGGCATCATTTCCTGCACAGGGTTGGAGTTTTGCAAACTTGCACACGTCACCACCAAGTCGCGCGCGATTGAGCTGGTCGACGAGCTGGAAGAGCGCATTGGCGATATTGATTCCAGCCTGACGATTTCCCTGAACGGCTGCCCGAATGCGTGCGCGCGTTCGCAAGTCTCGGATATTGGTTTGAAGGGCCAGACGCTGACCGACGACGAGGGCAACCGTGTGGAGGGTTTCCAGGTGCATCTCGGCGGTGCGCTGGGCATTGAGCAGAATTTTGGCCGCAAACTCAAAGGTCACAAGGTGCTGGCCAGTGAGCTGGGCGATTATGTCGTGCGCGTCGTCGAGAACTACAAGCAGCAACGCGAAGAGGGCGAGTCTTTTGCGCAGTGGACTGTCCGTGCCGATGAGGAGGCTTTGTCATGAAGTTTCGCCGGAAACCGAACCCCAACCGGAACCACCCGCTGTTTTGCCCGTATTGCGCGGGGGAGGGGCTATTCCCGGACGAGGAAACGGAGTTTGCCTGGAGCTGCAGCGAATGCCTGCGGGTGTTTTCCGTGCAGTTCCACGGCCAGGATGAGCAGGAGGCCGCGCCGGAACCGGCGGTGTCCACTAATGAGGCGCTGCAGAACTCCCTGCACAAGTCAGCGGTCAAGCCGGTGCAGAAGGCTGCACAGAAATCGTCCCAGGAACCTGCACAGAAATCTGCACAGAAATCCAGCCTGAATTTTCTTAATGTTTCACGTGGAACATCGGGCACGGAGCAGAGCTATCGCGATCCGGAACAGTCCCCAGCAGGCGCTGCCACCACGACGGAGCCGCTTGCCGACGACACCGCGGCACGCAACCGGCAGCTCGTAGCCGACTATGCCGACGCGCTGTACGACGCCAGCGCCGAAGACATCCTGGCTTGGGCGGACGAACACGTGCCCGGTGACATCGCGGTGACCATGTCCATGGAAAACACCGTGTTGGCAGAACTCGCCAGTCGGTATGCCCCGCGCGCCAGCCTGTTGTTCTTGGACACCGGTTATCACTTCGACGAGACCCTCAACGTCGCCAAGCAGGTGCAGCAGCGCTACGACCAGCAGTTTATTACCGCCACACCCGCTCTGGAACGCAGCCAGCAAGACGAGGTCTACGGCCCGCGGCTCTATGCCTCGAACCCGACGGCCTGCTGCCGGATGCGCAAAGTCGAACCACTCGCGCGCAACCTCTCGCCATTCGCAGGTTGGGTCACCGGGCTGCGGCGTGACGACGGCCCCACGCGCGCACAAGCACCCGCGCTAAGCCTCGACGATACGGGCCGGTTGAAAATCAGCCCGCTGGTGACATGGAGCCTGCAAGACACGGAAGACTACGTCGACAAGCACGACCTGATCGTGCACCCGTTGACCAGGCAGGGCTACCCGTCAATCGGGTGTGCGACCTGCACCTTGCCAGTAGCGGAAGGCCAAGACCCACGCGCCGGGCGCTGGGCTGGACTGAACAAAACAGAATGCGGACTACACACATGAGCACAAGCGTGAACAACCCCACCCAAATCAACCAACCACCCCACACCAGCCAGCCAACCCACCCAACCGGCACCGCGTTATCGCCGCACCTGCACGAACTCGAAAACGAATCCATCCACATCCTGCGCGAGGTCGCCGGGCAATTCGATAAGGTCGGGCTGCTGTTTTCTGGCGGAAAAGACTCCGTCGTGGTGCTGGAACTGGCCCGGCGGGCGTTTGCCCCGGGCGCGATCCCGGCGGAACTGATCCACATCGATACCGGGCACAACTTTCCAGAGGTGCTGGAATTTCGTGACCGCACCGTCGAAAAATACGGCGTAAACCTGCACGTCGCCAAGCTGCAAGACTGGATCGACCGCGGTGAACTGCAAGAACGTGCCGACGGCTCGCGGAACCCGCTGCAGACCGTCCCGCTGGTGGAAACCATTGAACAACGCGGCTACGACGCGGTGCTCGGCGGGGCGCGGCGCGACGAAGAACGGGCACGCGCGAAAGAACGCATTTTCTCGGTGCGCGATAGTTTCGGCGGCTGGGATCCACGGCGGCAGCGTCCGGAGCTATGGAATATCTACAACGGCGGCAAGTTGCCGGAAGAAAATATCCGCGTGTTTCCTATCTCGAACTGGACAGAAGTTGACGTCTGGCAATACATCGCCGCGCGCGGGCTGGAACTTCCCAGCATTTACTTCGCGCACCAGCGTGAGGTAGTCGAGCGCGACGGCATGTGGCTATCTCCCGGGCCCTGGGGTGCGGGCAGCTCAGCCGCACACGCAGCTGGTGCAGACCAGGCCACCCCGGTAACCCGCACGGTGCGCTACCGCACGGTCGGCGATATGTCCTGCACCGGGGCGGTGTTGTCCGAAGCCAAAACCATCGACGAGGTGTTGGCGGAAATCGCGGCTTCTCCACTCACAGAACGCGGTGCGACCCGCGCTGATGATCGTATCTCCGAATCCGCCATGGAAGACCGCAAGAAGGAAGGCTACTTCTGATGACTAGCTCCGCAACAACCGAAACCACAGCATCCACCGCGGCTCCTGCAACCACCGCATCCACCGCAACCATCCTGAACAATCGCCGAGCGTTGCGCATCTGCACCGCCGGATCGGTCGACGATGGCAAATCCACATTCGTGGGGCGTTTGCTGCACGACACCAAATCGGTGTTGTCCGACCAGCTAGAAGCCGTGGCGGTGAGTTCGTCGAAACGCGGCTTCGATGGTCTGGATTTTTCCTTGCTTGTCGACGGCCTGCGCGCCGAACGCGAACAGGGCATCACCATCGACGTCGCCTACCGATATTTCGCTACTGACCAGCGCAGCTTCATCCTTGCAGATACCCCGGGGCACGTGCAGTACACCCGAAATACGATCACGGGCATGTCCACGGCGGAAGTCGTCATCTTGCTCATCGATGCCCGCTATGGGGTGGTGGAACAAACCAAGCGCCACCTGCATATCGCGGCGTTGCTGGGAATCCAAGACGTGATCATCGCGGTGAACAAGATTGACCTGGTCGGCTATGACCAGGCTGTGTATGAGGACATCCAAGCTCAGCTTGCCGACGCCTTAGCCGAATTCGGTGCGTTGGCGCCACGTAATACTCGCGTGGTGCCGATCTCCGCATTGGCCGGTGACAATGTGGTGGAAAGATCTGCGCACACCCCGTGGTACGACGGCCAGCCGATCGTAGAACTGCTCGATACCATCCAACCGGCGGAAAGCGATATCGCTGCCGGTCTGGATTTCCGTTTCCCGATCCAATACGTCATCCGTGAGCCGCAGACTGATTACCGCGGGTACGCCGGGCGGGTCACCACCGGTGCGGTTGCCGTGGGCGATGCCGTCACCGTCAGCGGCGGGCGTACCAGCACCGTGGTTGGCATTGATACTGCCGACGGACAGCTGCAGGAGGCACATTCTGGTGATTCCGTGGTGCTGCGGTTGGCTGATGAGATTGATCTGGTCCGCGGCGATTTCATTTCCGCTGGTAGCAGCCCCCGCAGTACGCGGAAATTTACTGCCACGCTGGTGGGGTTGTCCGATAAAGGCGTGCGTGCGGGGCAAAAATTGCATCTGCTGTATGACAGTGGCAAGTATAAGGCGCGCGTGGCCAGCATCGAGACTCGCCAGGACCGGTCAGCGCAGGACGAGTCACAGTCAGCGCAAGCCCAGCTAGCGCTCAACGAGATCGCCACCGTGGAATTAGAAACCGCCGTGGAGATCGCAGTGGATGATTACGCAGCTCGTGGCAAACGCGGCGCTTTTGTGCTGGCGGATCCGCACGATGGCAACTCGCTGGCTGCGGGATTAATCGGGCAGAAGTAACGGAGGAGAGCTAACAATGACTGCGCTGATTACTCTTTCGCACGGCTCACGCCACCCTCAGGCTGTTGGTTTGATCGATGAGCTCAGCGCAGCAGCCGCGAACAGCGCTGGGGTGGAAGGCTACAGCAGCCACCTGGAATTCAACGAACCTGACCTGCGCACCGCCGTGGCCGAGGCGATTGCCGATGGGCACAAGCATCTGGTGATCGTCCCGTTGCTGTTTACACGTGGTTTTCACCAAAAAGTTGATGTTCCGGAACAACTCGCTGCGGTGCGCCAGCAGGCACAGCGCGCCGGGGCGGACGTGGAACTTGCCGACGGGCTGGGCACCGGTGTTGCCATGGAGGAATTGCTGTCCCGGGTGATTGCTCGCGAGGCTCCGGCTGGGGCGCACGTGGTGTTGGTGTCGGTGGGATCTTCTGACCATGCGGCCAATGCGAGCGTCGACAAGCTCGCCAGGCGTGTTGCTGCACGGCGTGCCGGCGTGAACCAGGCCGGTGCTCATCAGCCCGGCGTAAATCAGCCCGACGTAAATCAGTCCGATGCCGAACAGAGCAGTGCCGATGACATCAGCGTGGTATTTGCGACCGGCCCGAACCGGTTGGCAGAGCTGGCCCAGCACCACGAGCGAATGCACCTGGTGCCGTTGTTTGTCAGCCATGGCTTGTTGCTGGATCGAATGTACCGGCAAGCAGAAGAAATAAATGCGGCACAAGCTGGTGGATTACGAGCCGGTGCAGCACAAGCAGGAGAATCCGCAGAACAAGAACGCAGAATCACCTATTCCCAACCACTAGGCACGGCACTCGCAGAGGTAGTAGCCGCGCAGATTTGAGGAAAATCATGAGAGGTTTAATTTTTATCGCCCTGGCTGGTTTCGCCGCGCAGCTTGTCGACGGCGGCATCGGCATGGGTTTCGGGGTGACCTCAACAACGATCCTCCTGGGCCTCGCTGGTTTGGGTGCTGCGCAAGCTTCCGCCGTGGTGCACGTGGCAGAACTCGGAACCACCGCGGTATCCGGATTTAGCCACTGGCGCTTCGGCAACGTGGATTGGTCCGTGGTGGCGCGGCTGGGATTTCCCGGGGCACTCGCCGGGTTTGTTGGCGCAATGTTTTTATCTAATTTGCCACTGGATAAGGCACAACCGATTACCGCAGTCGTGTTGGTGGCCATCGGGGCAAACCTGGTGTGGCGATTTAGCCAAGGGCGCACGAAGCGCAAGCTGGCAAAAAAGGCGGAGTATTCCACACCATTTTTAGGATTCTTGGGTGCTCTGGGTGGTCTGGTGGATTCCACGGGTGGCGGAGGCTGGGGGCCGGTGACTACCTCCACGCTGCTGGGCGTCGGCAGGCAACAGCCACGGTATATCGTCGGCACGGTTTCTGCCTCGGAGTTTCTGGTGGCCGCAGGGGCATCGGCTGGTTTTGTGGTGGGCCTGTGGGAGGAAATCGTTTCGCATACCGCCGCGGTTGTGGCCCTGCTGATTGGCGGAAGCATTGCTGCCCCCATCGCTGCCTGGCTGATTTCCCGCATTAACCCGGTTGCCCTGGGCGGGCTGGTGGGTTCGGCGATTATTGCGTTGAATATTCGCTACCTGCTGCCATTGGATACGGTATGGCCGGTGCAGCTAGCGATCATGGCGGTGGGGATCGCGTTGACCGTGCACGGGGTGCGCCGATACCGCACCCGCATGCGGGTGGAATCTTTGCAACGCGCAGCCGCAGCTAGCACCGAACCGCGCACAGAGCCGGTGGCTGATGGGGCGGCAACTCGGGGGCCAGCCGGTGCCGATCCGGACGCTACTGAGCAGAAGATTCCAGCCCGGCTACATCTCCGATGACGATCACCGCAGGTGGTTCCACCGAATTATCCGCAATGGTTGCGCCAAGCTGTTCGAGCTGGCAGCGGAACACCCGCTCGTCGGCAAGGCTTCCTTCCTGAATGACGGCGGCGGGGGTAGCTGCGGCCATGCCTGCTTCGATAAGTGCATCCGCGATTGCACTGGCGTTGCGCACCCCCATGATGATGGACAGCGTGGCACCGGAGCGCGCCAGTGCAGACCAATCCACCAGGGATTTTTCGTGCCCCGGTGGCAGGTGCCCACTGACGACGGTGGCGGCATGCACGACGCCGCGCTGGGTGACAGGTATGTGTGCCAAGCCCGGAACAGCATAAGCGGAACTTACGCCGGGAATGACTTCGCAGGCGATCCCAGCTTCTGCGAGTGCCGTGATTTCTTCAAAACCGCGCCCGAACACAAACGGATCACCGCCTTTGAGCCGCACCACCTTGTATCCGGCTTGGGTGTATTCGACGAGCATGCGGTTGATTTCTTCTTGGGCGACCTGCTTTTTATACGGCAGCTTGGAAGCGTCGACAAGCTTTTTGCTGGAAATATCGCACAATCGATCCAGAAACGGGGTGGGGCCCAGATGGTCTGCGACGATGACATCAGCCTCGTGGAGTGCGGCTTGGCCGCGTAGCGTGATGAGATCCCACGCGCCGGGGCCGCCACCAATTAACTTGGCTGGGTGAAAATTCTTGGCTGGGCCAGCGGCGGCAGCGGCGGCAGCATTGGCAGGGGCAGAATCTGGGCCAGAATCTGGAGTAGTCATGCCGCTAGTTTAGAACACCTGGTCATGCAGATCATAGGCTCCACTAGGAAGGTATTTTTCGATCGTGCTGCAATTTTGCTTCTCGGTTCCCGGGCCAAATTTTGGGACGAACTGCTCGGCATCCTGCTCAGCGATGGGGATGCTGGTTTTATGGTTTCCGTATACGTATCCGACGATGCCATGATCTGATTCAGTTTTTGCTACCTGGCATTTTACGGTGAACATTCCGTGGTCATTGTGAACTGGTGCAGTGGGTTTGCCGTTGTGCTCGGCGTCAGGAGAGTCAGGTGCTTCTTGGTGCTGTGTTGCCGTGGCCGGTGATGCTGGGGACGTGGTGACTGGAATCTGCGTTTGAGACGTCGGAGGTTCGCTCTCGGCTGTGGAGCACGCCGATAACACAGAAAATGCTACTGCCGTCGGGATAAAAACTGTCTGTAACCTCATAGATACAAGGTTACTGTGAATCCCGTTATAAAAACGCTAATTCGTCCAATTCCTTTCGTTGCCTGTGCATGAAGAAGCGCTGGTTTCGGTAAGTCCGAGAGCTTCTTTGAGCTCATCATGTGAGATTTCTTCAGCTTCTTCTCGGGCGATTTCGGCAGCATGGATGTCTTCTTGATCTTCTAATGCTGCAACAGCGCGAGCATAAAATGAGGGGGAGACGACTACGGCGCGGGCGCGGCTTTGCTGGCTGGTGATGGTGATAGGCATATGTTGTGCTTCCGCAAGGATTTGGCTTTGGGATTGACGAAATTGGCTGACGGTCATTGATTTTGTTTCCATGTTTTTAACGTACATCTCAAATGAATTGAGTGGCGCGGGCGTGAATAAAAGCTAAACAGGGCGCTGGGCCCCAGCGCGATGTCATTAACTGCCTAAGGTCTGGTTCTCAGGCAGCGAAATAGACCGGAAATCGGGGTTAAACGACATACTTCGCCACTAATTGCCTCTCCAAGAATGTGAAATAGTTGACAAATCATCTTTTTTCTCAGGGTTGCAGTTATTGGGCTTCACGCATATCGTGATTTCTCTCTATACCGCTTTGAACAGCGGGAATATACTCGGAAATAAGAATTTCCGACCCGAAATAGCGGCGTTTTTCTGCCTCTGCCGTAAGACTCATGAAGAAAAATCTCGCCAACGAAGATCCATTGAGGCGTATTCTTGGTGTCGTTGTCCTTCCGGGTGCAACGCACTTCCGGGGGACAACACATCTGAAGAACATTAGATAGCTCACCTATATATAAGGAGGAAGTTATGCCTTCCGCACTATTCGTAGTTACCGCCGCTGATAAATGGACGCTGGCCGACGGCAGCACCCGCCCTACCGGTTACTGGGCCGAAGAGCTGATTGCTCCACACCGCGTATTTAAAAACGCTGGATGGAACATCGACTTCGCGACGCCAAATGCCAAGGCCCCAGTAGTAGACCAGTACAGCCTCGATGTTCTCTCCGACAGCGAGCGCGCAGAATATGAGAATTACCTGGGAGAAATCGGCTCGGAGCTGAACAACCCGCTTAACCTGGCTGATGTTAACGAGGCTGACTATGACCTCGTCTTTTACCCTGGCGGCCACGGCCCAATGGAAGACCTGGCTTATGACCAGGATTCCGCCAAACTGCTGCAGGACCGTATTGAATCCGGTCGTGCGCTTTCCCTGGTATGCCACGCTCCAGCTGCTTTGCTCGCCATGGACAATGACAACTGGCCGCTTAAGGGCTACACCATGACTGGCTTTACCAACGCCGAAGAAGGCGAGGAGACCATCGCAGCCGCCAAGTGGGTAGTTGAGACTCGTCTGCGTGAACTCGGTGCTGACTTTAAGCAGACCGATCCGATGCAACCGTACGTCGAAGTAGATCGCAACCTTTACACCGGCCAGAACCCAGCATCGTCTGAGCCTCTGGCACAGCGCATTCTGCGCGACTTTTAATACGACGAGCGCTGAAATAACCAGCGCTTCAACAGGGCTCTGACAAGCCCGCGCTAACCTGCTCCAAGGGCACCGTTTTGCCCAGGAGCAGGTTATTTGTCTCTAGCGAGCACGATGTTATCGCCCAGAAATTTCCGGGCCTTGCGACACGCTCGCGGTCCAGCAGGCCGTCGTCGGCTAGCGTGGACTTACGCTTGGCTTGAATCGTTGTTCCTGGGACAAAAGCCCGCGGTGAAATCTCTTTTAGTCCCCATCATGCGCATCCGATTATCCACAGTCTTATGGTTAAGTGAAATGCGGTAGCACTCGGCGAGTTCTGCGTATGAGCCCATTTGTAGTATCCAGATCGAGATACCTTCAACAAGCGCGCCATGCGTTTGATACTGAAATTTGCTTTGCGCTGACTGTATTAATTCGAACTTTTCTGTTCGCGTTGACTCAAAGTGAAGAAGGTTGTCGCTTTTGACAAAAACTCATCATCCATCTTGGCTTCCGCCAGCACACGACGCAGACGAGCGTTCTCAGCACGAATATCCGCCTTGCTTAGCCCATCGGAGGATCCTCGGCGTTCGCGCTCATTTTTACACACCGGCCTAAAGGGGCTGGTGCGACGCCAATCTCCTTGAGTCACATGAGCGATTGGGCGCTGTGACTCGATTACCAGGCTTAAAGCTTCACGCCGATACTCAGGCGTGTACTTCTTGCGCTGTTGGCCCACACTGAACATCCTCTCCTAAGGACGCACGATCCGCACATATAGGGTGTCCACTAACCGGTGGTAACCTCACTGTTCTTTGGACAGGTGGATGATTGTGAACTTTAGGTCCCAAATGGATATTGCCTGCTCAACCCGTTTTGTGAACATGGAAACCAAGTAGATTATTGTGAACATCAAAAGATGTTTGACATGTTGTGAACGTTTGTATACTCTGGTTTTAGTCAACCAGACAGAAGAACATTTCACAGAAAGTGGAAACGCAATGAAAACCCGCCGCATCATCCTCTTGGACATGGAAAACTTCAATGGTGGCCCCGTCACCACACCTTCACAGGCATGCTGGTGCCGACGCGTGCTCGCCTGCTGGCTCGAACTTCGACCTGATGATCAGGTAGTTATCGCAGCAGATATCTCAACAGTCACGAACGTTCACCAAGCATGGCCAAAGGCTCGAATCCTGGCTGGGAGTTACGAAAATGGTGCAGACCTTCGCCTCCTGGAAGTTATGGAAGAGTCCCTTCCAGAGCGTTTTGGAGAAATGATTCTTGTTTCAGGGGATCGGATCTTTGCTGAGAAGGTTTCTGAGCTTGCAGGGCAGGGGCTACCCACCCGCGTTTATGCCCACGAGACCTCGCTGTCTGGGCGGCTTAAATTTGCTGCTACGACAGTTACTACCACGATGAGTACCCTCACTACTATTGAAAAGGTTGCCTAGAATGACCACGCAGTATCAGGGACAAGTATCCCTTACCGACATTGCCGAGCTTGCTGGTGTCGGACGCTCAGCAGTAAGCAACTGGCGAGCGAGGAACTCAGATTTTCCTGCCCCCGTGGAAGGTTCTCCTGCACGCCGCCCACTTTTCCACTTCAGTGAGATAATTTCGTGGCTGGAAAGCCAGGATCTTCTTCCCGATAACTGGAAAGCTAATGTCACGGAACCGCTAGTAGCTTCTGCGATTAAGCCTCTATCCATTGGATTAGAAGATGGTGAGTCAGCATCCCTTGTTGCATTAGCTGTTCTTGCGGTACGCAAAAAGGGTGATGTAGCAGACTGGACCACATTCCTGGCAGATGAAAAAGATGCTCGGTCTGCTCTGTCTCAGTTCCTCGCTCCGCTTGGACCCGATGTTTTATCTCATGAGCAGATCGACGAGATCAGTGCGAGCATTCCGACTGCTTCCGATGAAGAATTAAAAACCCTCGTCGATGGGCTGATGAAGATTGATGAAAACGATTATGGGGATGCCGCACGCATTGTCATTGAGCAGCTATTTGGTAAGGCTGGTCGCGGTAGTCTTGGTTTCTACACAACTCCAACGACTGTTTCAAAGCTGTTGATTAACGCCGCTAGCACCACCGCAGAAGATGGCGATACTGTATTCGACCCAACCTGTGGAACTTCGACGACCTTGTTGGGAATCGGTTCGCGCATCAGCGCAGCTACGATTATCGGCAACGATGTAAGCCAGCATGCCGTTACGCTCTCTATCCTGCGGGCTTATTTAGAAGAAGTACCAGCTGCTTTTACAACGTCTGACATCCTCACTGAGGATCCTCAACCGAAGCTGCGTGCGGACATAATCGTCTCAGAACCACCGTTTGGCCTACGTCCAGGGCCAGGAGGCGTAAGCACTGTAGAAGGGCTTCTCGGGACATCAATCCCTCGAGGGTTATTTGCAGACCCAGCGTTTTTGGTCTATCCAGCTACGCATCTCTCGGAAAATGGTCGAGCATACGTACTCACAACCCCTCTGCTTTGCTACCAAGAGAAACTGGATGATTTCCGTCGTCAACTTGTCGCACGTGGGATTGTTGAAGCCATCATTCAGCTTCCTGAGAAGCTACTAAACACTACCTCTATCCCCACCGTGCTGTGGGTTCTTCGAGCTCCTGATACCTCTCGGGCGAGCGAACCAGTTCTGCTTGCAGATGCCAGTGATGCTCAGTCGCCAGAAGAACATATCGCAGAGTGGCTAGGGGCAATGCGACAAGGGAAAGAGACAACTATCCCTACGGGTTCAATCACCTTGGCTGACATGATTACGCAAGGCAGTAACCTGGTCCCTTCCCATGCGCTTAAAGAATCTCTTAGTGCTGACGATGCTGCCCAGGACTTTCACACGGCATGGGAACATCTTGCAGACACGGTTCAATCTATCGGCGGGCTTATGCCGGAGCACAAGCCTGCTCTGGATTCTCTATCGAGTTCTGTTGGCATGATTCCTATCTCTAAGATGAAATCCGTTAAACGACTTGTCTCCCGCCCTTCGCGATATCCTAGCGACGGGAGGTCTCCGTCCATCCCCGTTAAGATGCTCTCTTTACGGGAAGGCGGCGAACCGAGTGAGACGTTCGTTGAAAATTCCATATCAATTCTTCGATCAGGAGATGTCCTCGTCCCTCATATGGCTTCTAAACCGGCGTGGGTATTTAGTGGAGCTGAGGGGAATTGGGTTGCTCCTTCGAGCGTCCATGTATTCAGGATCGAAGATTCAAGCATTCTGCCGGAATACCTAGTTGCTTGTGTTAATGCTTCATTTAATGAGTTCGACGATGGCAGTAAACTTCCTCGACGCAGAATGCCAGAGATTAAGATTCCGCAGCTTGATATGAGCGAGCAAAAAAAGATTGTGGATCTCACTGAGTCTCTCGTGGAGCTATCTAAACGAGCTAAGATTCTTGAGAATCAGTCACAGTCGGCTCTAGATGCGGCAATCAATTTGGTGTGTTTCGGAGCCGACATGTAACCGGTAGCGGAGAACCGACCATTGAATTTCGTTTACTTGTACGAGTGGACGCAGTCGGTGTCTCCACCCCACGCTATCCTTCATCAATATTCTTCTGTTAAGGACAATTCTTAATGCCTAGCAAGACCCCCCTTGAGGCTATGCCCTCAACCACCAAGGAGCTTAAAGATACTCTTTGGAAATCTGCCGACAAGCTCCGTGGCTCTATGGATGCTTCCCAGTACAAAGACGTTATTCTCGGAATCGTCTTCCTTAAATATGTTGCTGACGCTTTTGATGAGCGCCGTGCTCAGCTGCGCAGCGAGCTTGTAGCAAACGGAATGACTGATGAACAAATGTCCATGTTTATCGACGATATCGACGAATACATAGGACATGGCGTGTTCTGGGTTCCTGAAAACGCCCGCTGGGACTTCATTGCCGCAAATGCAAAGGGACTTCCTGCTGCCGATGGAAATCCAGCCAAAAACATTGGTGAGCTCATCAACGAAGCTATGGACCTCATCATGGAGGCCAACCCAACGCTGGCGGGAACTCTGCCGCGTATTTATAACCGGGATTCCGTCGACCAACGACGCCTTGGTGAACTCATCGACATGTTCAATACCACCCGATTCTCCGGTCAAGGCCCTGGCCGCGCACGTGATCTTCTGGGTGAAGTGTACGAGTATTTTTTGGAGAAATTCGCACGTGCAGAAGGAAAACGCGGCGGCGAGTTCTATACGCCTGCCGGTGTTGTCCGGGTGTTGGTTGAGATGCTCGAACCCACCAGCGGCCGGGTCTATGACCCATGCTGTGGCTCAGGTGGCATGTTTGTGCAGACCGAGAAATTCCTCGACGCACACAACGCTGACACCTCCGCTATTTCTGTCTACGGCCAGGAACTCAACGAGCGTACGTGGCGTATGGCGAAGATGAACCTCGCAATCCATGGTCTTAACGGCAATTTGGCTCCACGCTGGGGTGATACGTTTGCTCGAGACCAGCATCCTGATATGCAGGCTGATTATATTCTTGCCAACCCTCCGTTCAACATTAAAGACTGGGCGCGCAACGAAGAAGACGAACGCTGGCGTTATGGTGTTCCCCCTGCTGGTAATGCTAACTATGCCTGGATTCAGCACATTGTTTCTAAGCTCGCCCCAGGTGGCTCGGCTGGTGTTGTCATGGCAAACGGTTCTATGTCATCTAATATTGGCAGTGAAGGTCAGATCCGTGGTGAGTTGGTTGACGCTAACTTGGTGTCTTGTATGGTGGCTTTGCCTACCCAGCTTTTCCGCTCTACTGGTATTCCGGTGTGTATCTGGTTCCTGACAAAGGATAAGACCGCAGGGCAGAATGGTTCCATCGACCGTACTGACCAGGTGCTCTTCATAGATGCACGCAACTTAGGCCATATGATTGACCGGGCAGAGCGTGCGCTGAGCGATGAAGATATCGCCAAGATTGCTGGTACCTTCCATGCGTGGCGTGGTACTGATTCTGCTGAAGGTAAGGCTTATGAAGATGAGGCTGGTTTCTGCTATTCCGCCAGCCTCGAAGAAATCAAAGAAGCCGACTACGCCCTCACTCCTGGTCGCTATGTTGGCTTCGCTGAAGAAGAAGACGATGGTGAACCCATCGAAGAAAAAATCAGCCGACTCAAAGCCGAACTCTTCGAACAACTCGACGAGTCAGAACGTTTGGCGGCAAACCTTCGTACGGTGCTGGGAAAAATTCATGAATAGATTTCAAATGAGGAAGCTGTCAGAATTGGCAGATATCGTTACTGGAACTACACCTAGTTCTAAGCAGCCTGAAGCGTGGGGCAATGAATTGGATTTTATTACCCCTTCTGATCAATCGGAGTTTTACCGAGAAGCAAGCCCATCGCGTTTTCTTTCTTCCTATGGTGCAGAGCTCTTCAAAAAAAGAATCGTTCCTGCAGGTTCAACAAATTTAACGTGCATTGGTTCAACCATTGGCAAGGTGTCTATGGCGATGCGACCTTCTGTGACTAACCAACAAATAAACAGCATTGTGGCTAAGAAAGATGTTGCAGATCCGATTTTTATCTACTACATGATTAGAAATTGGAGTGGAATCTTAAAGGTTGAAGCCGCAGGATCCGCGACTCCCATTATCAATAAAACTACTTTGTCTAATTACTCATTTGTTGTCCCTCCTCTCGCTGAGCAGCGGGCCATTGCTGAGGTCCTCGGGGCTCTCGACGATAAAATCGCAGCAAACAACAGACTAGTCGCGCAGTCTGACGAACTATCTCAAGCGATCTTCCGTTCGTCCTTAATCGGAGATAACCAAATGCTCCCTCTATCAAGCATTGCTGACTTCGTGAACGGTAAAGCTTTCACCAAGAATGCCAGTGGAACGGGACGCGTAGTTATTCGAATTGCTGAGATGAACTCAGGTATCGGAAACTCAACAGTGTTTAACGACATTGAGGTTGATGAGAAACATATCGCTCGACCAGGAGATATTCTATTCGCGTGGTCTGGATCATTGACGCTACAGCGTTGGTTCCGTCCTGAAGGAATAGTCAACCAGCATATTTTCAAGGTCATTGCTCGAGACGGAAATCCGAATTGGCTGGTTTACGAGTTGTTGAGAGACAAACTTGATTACTACAAGCGAGTTGCTGCTAATAAGGCAACGACTATGGGACATATTCAAAGAAAAGACCTTGACGAGCTTGTTCATGTTCCCGATGGTTCGTCGCTGACGCGTATTGCTGCCCAAATGACTGCTCTATGGAACAAAATGCTCAATACTGAGCAAGAGAGCTTGCAGCTTGCTGCTACCCGCGATGCTCTTCTTCCTCAGTTGATGTCGGGGAAGATGCGGGTTCGTGACGCTGAAGCGGTTGTTGAAGATGTCCTCTAGGTCTGGAATTCGTTGACCTTTTGTTGGCTAATTGTATCCTTACCAGGCGTTAGTCATATACGCTGGTCATGTAGTATTAATGTCAGAAAGTAAGGGTGGGTATGAGCTCACAAAGCGGGTTTACGGAAGCTGACTGGGAGAATATCGCGCTCTCCCAGCTCAACGAGCAGGGCTGGTCCCCGCTGGCTGGTTCACAGATCGTTCCTGGAACCGGGGAGCGAGACTCTTGGGATGAGCTCATCATCCGCCCACGCCTGCTTGCTGCTTTGCGCCGACTCAACCCTGATGTTCCTGGCCAATACCTGCAGCAGGCTTTAGCCGAAATCGTTGCGCCAACATCGCAGGATGCTATTTCCGAAAACCACCGCATCCACCAGATGATGACCGATGGCTACCGTTTGACTTATCTTGATGCGGACGGCCAGGAGCACACACCTACAGTCCGCATCATTGGTTCGGAAGAATCCGACAATGAGTACCTCGCGGTTAACCAGGTGACCATCGTAAAAGGCGATTTCAAGCGTCGCTTCGATATCGTGTTGTACTGCAACGGAATGCCGGTCAGCATCATGGAGCTAAAACAGGCAGGAGCAGCGCAGGTAGATATCTCTGCTGCGCACGCACAGCTTCAGACCTATCTCCGGGAGTTTCCACTCGCGTTCCGATTCTGCGTCTTCAACTTCATCTCTGATGGTCTAAACGCACAGTACGGAACACCTTTTACCCCGTTCAACCACTTCTCCCCATGGAACGTTGACGACGACGGTACCCCCGTCGCGTTAGGCCACACGGTTAATGGACAGGCTGTTTTACCGATTGATACGGCCATCAGTGGCTTGTACAACCCAACACGATTTCTTCAATTCCTACACTCGTTCACCGCATTTGATGCCGGTGCTGAGGGTCTTTCAAAACGCATTGCTAAACCACATCAGTATTTCGCAGTAGCCAAAGCCGTGGGCTCAACCATCGAAGCAGTCCGGAGCAACGGCAAAGCAGGCGTCGTGTGGCACACCCAAGGCTCGGGAAAGTCCATGGAAATGGAGCTCTACACCGCAGCAGTGATGCGCCATCCGGAGCTGAAGAATCCCACCATCATCGTTATCACTGACCGCACAGAGCTCGACGGACAGCTCTATTCTTCATTCGCCCGCTCACAGCTTCTTCCTGATACCCCGCAGCAAGTCGCAACGCGAGCAGACCTGCGCACCGAATTAAGTAGTCGCGGTACCGGAGGCATCTACTTCACGACCCTGCAAAAATTCGCATTGAGCCAGGAAGAAAAACAATCCGGCACCGAACACCCAGTACTCAGCGATCGAAGAAATGTCATCATCATCGTTGATGAAGCCCACCGCAGCCACTACGACGACTTAGACGGTTACGCCCGCCACCTTCACGATGCCCTGCCCAAAGCCACGTTCATCGCGTTTACCGGAACACCTATCTCTTTTGAAGACCGCAACACCCGCGATGTCTTCGGCGACTACATCGATATTTACGACCTTTCACGCGCCGTTGCTGATGGCGCGACCGTACCGGTCTTCTTCGAGCCCCGGCTTATTAAAGTGCAGCTTGCAGATGGAGTCTCGGAAGAGGACATTGACGCAGCAGCCGCAGAAGCTTCTGAAGGTCTAGACGATATTCAACGTGCCCAGCTGGAACAATCTGCTGCCGTTATCAACGCAGTCTACGGAGCCCCAGACCGCCTTACGGAGCTTGCGAAAGACCTGATTCAGCATTGGGAAAACCGACGTGAAGCTGTTTCCGCCAGCATTGCAGATATCGACGGTGAGCCAACCTACGGCAAAGCCATGATTGTGGGCGCTACCCGCGAAATCTGCGCCAACCTCTACACAGCTATCACCGCGCTTCGCCCCGAATGGCACGCTGATGAGCTGGATAAAGGAAAAATTAAAGTAGTCTACTCCGGCAACGCCACCGACACACCACCGGTCTCTAATCACGTACGCAATAATTCCGCGAACAACACCATCAAAGCACGGCTCAAAGACCCCTCTGATGAACTTGAACTCGTCATCGTCAAAGACATGATGCTCACCGGATTCGATGCCCCACCGCTGCACACTCTCTATCTTGACCGCCCACTCAAAGGTGCACTGCTTATGCAGACCCTGGCGCGAGTCAACCGCACTTTCCGGGGCAAGACTGATGGTCTTTTAGTTGCTTACGCTCCGTTGGCAGAAAATCTCGCACAAGCGCTCGCTGAATATACCCAAAGCGATCAGCAGTCCAGGCCTGTTGGCAAGAATATTGATGAAGCCGTTGCCTTGGCCGAAGAAATCGTTCGGAATATCCGGGAATATCTATCCGGCTACGACTGGCAGACAGTTCTGAATGAACCTCATCCTCGCGCATTCATCAACGCCACTACTGGGGCTACGAACTATCTCCGCAGTCGTGAAATAGCACAGAGTTCTGACGAGGATGAGCCAAGCGTAGCGGAGAAATTTACCCAAGCAGCTAACCAACTTTCTCGTGCATGGAGCCTTTGTTCAGGGTCTGGACGCCTAGATCATCTACGTTCCGAAATCCAGCTGTACATGGAAATTCAAGCGTGGATGGGAAAGTTTAAGGCACAGGAAGCTAAAGACCTTAACCAACCAGTTCCAGGAGACGTTGAACGCCTACTGGCCAAGCTCATTGCAACATCGACCGATGCCACAGGTGCCGTTTTAGATATCTATGCCGCAGCAGGAATGCCTAAGCCATCGTTGAACGACCTCACCCCGGATTTTGTAGCGAAGACCTTGGAAGCGCGCAATCCACAACTGGCTATCGAGTCGCTTCGGGCCCTGGTGATGGAGGAATCTAAACAGGTCACGCGAAGCAACGATATTCGGCAAAAGACTTTTTCTGACCGTGTGATGGAGCTGATGCGGAAATATACTAACCAGCAGCTCACCTCTGCGGAAATCATCGCAGAGCTTATTGAACTGGCGAAGGAAGTAGCGGAAGAATCCAACCGAGGCCAAAAATTTGATCCTCCACTCAACGAAGACGAGCTTGCCTTTTACGATGCGGTTGCCCTGAATGAATCTGCGGTGACAGAACAAGGTCCGGACATGCTCGCTGAGATTGCACGGCAGTTGGTAGTCGTCATGCGTCGTGACGTACGCACAGACTGGACTGTGCGTGAAGACGTTCGGGCGAAGCTTCGTGCCTCAGTAAAACGCCTTCTAGTGCTCAATGGTTATCCGCCAGACAAACAGCAGGATGCCATTAAAGAAGTCATTAGGCAGATGGAAACTATGGCTATGCGCGCCGTTTAAAAGGCCGCGATCTATATCAATCAAAAGGTATAAAAATGGGGTGTTTTTCAGTTCGCGTACGACATATTTGGAAACATGTCGCAATCAAAACAACTTAATGGCCATTATCTATTTCTTAGCCACTCTGTGGCCCGGTCTTCCCACAGCTGAGAAAGGCTGGTGTCATCCAGTAAAGCGGCTAGCTTTGCTTGAGCAGTTCCCAGTCTTTTATGTACAGGCGTAGCGTTGCTCAGCGCTCTGCGTGTCCCTCTAAAAGTGTGGAGACTCTAGCGTCCGCTTGAGCCTCATTCTTAGGTTTGCTCGCGGCGCTGGTTTTCGCTTTTCTGGCAGCGCTTCCGATTGTCATGTTTCTCCTTAAAATGCTGCTTTAAGCTCTTGCACTAGCTCAACTCATTCGCGGTAGGGCTTTGCGGTTATCGACGAAACCGTAGAGCCGGCATGTCGCGTCAAGCTTCGGGTCGGAATAATGGTGTCCGCCAGGGCTGCGCGCGTGTTCGCTTCAGCTTCCCCACTTTGTCTATAGCGAGCGCTTCTCCCACGCGTTTGCCGGAATGGATGCAGCCGCCTAAGAAGGTGCCTTCCAGCGCATTCTTCCCGTGCATGCCGCCACCGCCGAAACCAGCTGCCTCCCCGCAGGCAAACAAGCCAGGGATAATGTTGCCGTCTGAATCGAGGCAGCGTCCCGAAAGGTCTGTTTCCAGCCCGCCCAGGGTTTTGCGGGTTAATACCTGCAGCCGTACAGCAATGAGTGGCCCATGTTTCGCATCTGTGAGTTTGTGCGGTGCGGCAGCGCGCACGATCTTATCGCCCAGAAATTTCCGGGCCGTGCGCAGATAATTCACCTGGGCATCCTTGGAAAACGGGTTATCCAGCTGGGAATCCCGATCAGCGACGGTGCGTGCGACACGCTCGCGGTCCAACAGGCCGTCGTCGGCAAGCGCGGCCATTTTTGCGGTTAACTCATCGAGGTTATCGGCGATCACCCAATCCACGCCATGGTCTTTGAAAGCCTGCACGGCCGGGTGTGTTTTTGGCCCAAGCTTGCTGGCCAGTTGCCGGATTGTTTTCTGCGTTAAATCTGGGTTTTGTTCGGAACCAGAAAAGATGAATTCCTTATCCGCGATGGTGGAGTTCAACAAAAACCAGGAATAGCCGTGGCCTGTTTTACCAATGTGGCTCAATGCAGCGAGGTTATCGGAGCCCGGAAACAGATTCGTCGGCAAGCGCTTGCCGGTAGCATCCAGCCACAACGACGACGGCCCGGGAATAATGCGGATGCCATGGTGCGGCCAGATGCTATCCCAATTGTGCATTCCCTCGGGGTAATGCCACATTCTGTCCGTGTTCACTAGGTTTGCGCCGGCGTGCTTGGCGACGTCGATGCCGCTGCCGTCCACGTGCGCCGGAACGCCAGCTACTAGATCGTCGGGGCACGGGCCCCAGCGATCGCTTGGCCAGCTGGCGCGTACTTTTGCTAGATTGCCTCCGATTCCGCCGGTGGCGATGACCACGGATGCTGCATTCAGCTGAAATTCACGCACGGCTTTTCTGCTTGAGGCCTGGCCACGGGGTAGCGCATCATCGGCTGCTAATTCCACTCCACGGACACCGGTGACTCGGCCGGACTCGTCTTGTAGCAGGCCTTCCACGCGGTGGCGGAAGCGCCAGGTGAGTTGTCCGGTTGCTTCTGCCCGTTCGAGTGGTTCGCGGAATACCCGGACGACTTCCGGGCCGGTGCCCCAGGTGAGGTGGAATCGTGGAACGGAATTGCCATGGCCACTGGCGTCGCCGCTGCCGCGCTCTGCCCAGCCGATCGTCGGCAAGACATTGAGACCCAGCTTTTTTAAATATTCGCGCTTTTCACCGGCCGCGAACTGCACGTATGCCTGGCCCCAGGCCTTCGGCCAGCGATCACGGGGTGCGTCGTCGTAATCCGCGCTGTTTTCCCAATCGCGCCAGGCAAGCTCATAAGAATCGCTCACCCGCATCAATTTTTGCTCCGGGCTTCCCACATAAAACAAACCACCCAGCGACCAAAAGGCTTGGCCGCCCAGGTTATTGCGGTTTTCTTGGTCGAGGATCACGACCTGTTTCCCGCCCTGTAATGCCTCGTAGGCTGCAACCATGCCCGCCAGGCCGGAGCCGACGATGACTATGGGGACGGTGGACGAGTTTGTGGATGTCTCTGTGGGGCTGCTTTGCGACGATGTATTGGATGTTACGTAGGTCATATTGCAAGTCTAAATTAATAGCTTGTTGAGTGTGGGAAAATCTGTTGAAACCTAAACGATCGTAAGACTTGCAAGGATTTGTACACTCTGGGATCCCTTGGCGAAAGGCAAAAAGACTGAAGTCGGCTAGGAATCCGTTGTGCACTTAACGAGGTTCGGTCTTCCTCGGTTTACTTTGATCGCTCCGGCTAATTTCGTCCTCGTGAAAAGGTGACTTGCTACATTCCTCGTCTAGTTAATTACTTATGTTACGTTAAAAGAGGGTATTGGGCTAAAACAATACCCACACTCGGGCCACTTTCCAGGGGCTGCCCCCCAATTAGAAAGTCATTTCCATGAGAACCGTTAGCCCCGTACTAGAAGTTCGAGCAGTTGCCGTCAAGGCGACCCCAAAGCACAACGCCCCTTTAGCGTTGCCACTAGATTTTGAGCTTACTCACGGACAAAAAGCATTGTTATCAGGTCCTTCCGGATGTGGCAAGACTACATTCCTGAACGCAATCGTAGGCTTACACCCCCTACACGAAGGAAACGTAGTGCTACTTGGCGAGTTCAACATATCTAAGACCTCAGTATCGACCCGCCAAAAATTACTCCGAAGCGATATTTCCTACGTCGGCCAAGAACTAGTAGCTTTCCCAGGCCTTACGGTAAAAGAGTATTTAGAATTCAATTTACAAGTTTGCAAGAAAAAAGTGAGCTCAGGGTTGTATATCGGAATTCTCGAATCATTAGGTGTAGAACACACTGTAAACCAGATGCTGACCGAACTTTCAAAGGGGCAATTACAGAGAGTCATGATCACTGGTGGACTCATACGACAACCTAAATTACTTCTACTTGATGAGCCGAGCAGTGCATTAGATAGCGACTCGCGGGACAGTTTATTCAGTGTCGTTGACGATGCGGTGCATGAGGGAACGGGAGTTCTCATGGTGTCACACGACCCAGTCGTCGAAAGCTTCGTTGATTCTGTAATCACTATGGAAAAGGACGATGCAAACCATGAATAAGAATTTGCAAAAAATTGGGGCGTCGATCGTCGGCGAGGCCAAAATATATTTCTTTGTCCTCGCACTAGCCCTCGGAATCACCACCAGCTTTGTTCTTGTTTTAGGTTCAGTCTGGTCGCGATTGATTGACGAGTTTCCGGATGACCAATTCAAGTTTATTGGTGGCAATATGCTCTTTTGGGCGACATTTGTCGCCATCGCCATGAACATTCCGCTTGCAGTTCTCGGTTCTTTACTCCTTCGGGAACAATCCATAACGCTTATACGCTTTGGACTAGGTCGGCGTCACTTTATCCGCGTAATGCTTGGGCAAATGTGGAAGCCGTTCCTCGGCGCCTTACTCCTCGCAGTCGTGCTTTATTTACCATTTTCTGCACTCTTAGAATGGCTTCCTGATGATAATGGAAATCCATTAATCAGGGTCAGTGGATTTGGCGTTCCTACTTTTTTCGGCATTGTTCTCGCAATAATCAGCCTCTTCATTCCACTAACTATCTCGGTATTGTTTTTGAGCACGAATTTAGTGACGAGGGTGGACAATAGCTTCAGAAGGTTACGCTCCATCAAACGCTGGCTCTTGCGGGGGATTTTCGCTTTAGGCGGGACCGCATTAATTATATTTGGAATAGTCTATGAAAACGGACAACAAGGTGGAATTCTCTTTACGGTAGGGATACTGCTTGTTGGTTCTACTCTTGTTCCCCAGGCGGTTCCGCGTATTGCACTCAATCTTACGACACTCGTTGCAAGGTTATCCTCGTACCGTCCCAGCCCCGTTTTGAGTAAATCTGTGACTTCCGAATATCGGTCACGTTTTTCAGGTATCTCGTTATTCTTGTTCCTCATTGCAAGCATCCCTGCGTTACTTTTCAGCGCATCTGGTATGCAAGCCCGCGCCATGGGAGAAGGCGGTATTGCGCAGTGGGATTTCTGGGTCCTCATGGCCGTTCCTCTAGCCTTTACGCTACTAGCGATTATCTCTGCAAGTCTCATACTTAGCCAATTGCTCAACCGTAGCCTCCATAAATTCCTCAAACTAGGGATTATGCGTCGTGAATACCATTTCGCGTTACTGCTCACACTTGCTTCAATAGCTTTTTCGGCGCAGGCATTAGTGCTTGCTTGTGTGTTTTTTCTGGGACTACTCATGATGTTCGTCTGGAATATCAGTTTGGTTGAAATGTTGAGTGAGTTATATTGGCAACCACTAATATCTGTATTTATTCTCGTTATGATTTTTGTGCCGCTCCTGTATCTGGGATTCTCTGGTGTAAAAGGCAAAGAGACTCAAACTACTTTGGCATCGAGGAAGTAGTCTAAAAGGAATCTCTCGCCTAAGTGAAGTGCCCCAGATTTTGATCCGTTTGAGTGGAGGGGAAGATCTTCGACCATGTCGAAGGAGAGTGTCTGATTCTTTGTGTGCGGGGGTTTGGTTTACAAGTAATCCGCGAGTCGATCCGGGTAAGCCACGGCTAGTTGGTTAATGGCTTGTTTCCATCCGGTGGCTTTCCCTCCTTCATTATAGCCGTTGCTTACTGGATTGAAGTCGTCTACAACCGCCGACGCCGTCGGTATGGTCAGCCCCGTCGACTTTGAGAACCGCATTGGTCTAACCACCAGCAGAAAAGAAATAGCCGCCTAACTACTAGGTAGCTCTACTACGTGTCCCACGATTTGCGGGCAACCCCAGTCCAACTTATAGGGAGCAGTTCAGTTCAAGTGGGTCTTTTCTGCGTTTGCAGGTGCTTCAGTCC
>NZ_LZMN01000010.1:0-2592 GCF_001665955.1 Corynebacterium sp. EPI-003-04-2554_SCH2473622
GCTGGTAAAAGACCTCACGCATGACGGAATACACCGCAAACGAGCTAGCAAAAAGCCCGAAGGCAGAAACCAGGACGGTGAGCACCACCAGCCAGGTGCGTAGACGCAACGGCCGGTGGGTGCGGTATGCGCGGTAGGAACGGCGTTTGCGTTCCCCCTGCGTGCCCCATCCTGTGGATGGCTCGGGGGCTTTCTGCGGCTCGGACTCGGACATTGGCGTAATTCTAGCGCTTCGGGCTCTGCTTTAACGGCATTAAGGGTTTTAGTTACTTCAGCGTTTTTAGCGGCGTGGTTTCCGCAGCACGTAGCCCACTCCACGCACGGTGTGGATCAGCGGGGTATCGCCGGTATCAATTTTGCGGCGC
The DNA here is from genome assembly GCF_001665955.1 of Corynebacterium sp. EPI-003-04-2554_SCH2473622. Taxonomy (NCBI): domain Bacteria; kingdom Bacillati; phylum Actinomycetota; class Actinomycetes; order Mycobacteriales; family Corynebacteriaceae; genus Corynebacterium; species Corynebacterium sp. EPI-003-04-2554_SCH2473622. The sequence goes on from NZ_LZMN01000010.1 coordinate 366, forward strand.
AGGTAGGAGATATAAGATTCCACCACGTTGCCGTCGCCGCCGAAGTCATAGTGCCAAACGTTATCCAGGATCTTCGCCTTGGACAGCACCACTTCTTTATTCAGCATCAAAAAGCGCAGCAGGTTGAATTCGGTTGGGGAAAGTTCAATGAGTTCGCCGCCTTTGGTGACTTCGTGGGTGTCATCATTCAGCGTCAGATCGGCGTAGCTAATCGAGGAATCTTCCGCCGTATCTTCCTGCACATTGCCGCGGCGCAGTACGACGCGCAGGCGGGTGATAACTTCTTCCAGGCTAAATGGCTTGGTGATGTAGTCGTCTGCACCGATGGTCAGGCCATGGATGCGCGATTCGACGCCATCTTTCGCCGTCAGGTACAACACGGGGCCTTCCAGGCCTTCGGCACGTAGTTTTTGCAACAACTCGTAGCCGTCCATGCCTGGCATCATGACGTCCAGAATATAAGCGTCTGGGCGGAATTCCCGGGCCACGCGCAATGCGTCTGTGCCGGAGTTAGCACTACGCACGTCGAAGCCTTGGAACTTGAGGGAAACAGTTAAGAGTTCAACAATATTAGCTTCATCGTCAACAACGAGAACCTTAACGGGATCGTTATGGGTGTAATCATCCATGGAAATCACTGTCTTCTTTCTTGGTGCTGGTGTAACTAGTTTATCTATGTCTTTTCTACGGCTAGGAACTTGCACCCAACTGACCGGACACTGAATAGATTCTGTGAGCACCCAAGGCCGCTGAACCAGTATTGTTGAACATATGGGATTTTCTGACCTCGTCCGCGCAGCCGAGCACAAGATCAACACCTACGGCGTCCAGCGTAAGACCCGGGCGGGTTGGCTGCCGAAAATCGTTCCGTACACCGGCTACGGCACCACTGAACGTGTGCACGTTATCGGGCGGATTCTTATGGACGATCCAACGTTCGATGATTCTGATTCTGCCGCTACCGGCAGCCACCGCACAGCTGCAGGGCACGTGGAAAATTTCGCGCACGAGGCCCAGCGTGGCTACCGCCAATTCTTTACCGTCCAGGTGGGCGATCACCCGGTGCAGGTGCACGTCGGTGGCGAGGTGGTGCAAACCTATACTGATTCCAACGGCTATTTTGATGTGTCCATCGTCGGCCATGGCTTAGAGCCTGGTTGGGGCGAGGTGGATGTCACTGCCGAGGGCGCAGAAGCTGTGAAGGCCAAAGTGCTCATCACCTCCAGTGAAGAGACCATCGGGTTGATCTCTGATATTGACGACACCATCATGGTCACCAACCTCCCGCGCGCCTTGCACGCGGCCTACAATTCTTGGTTCAAGAAGACGAATAGTCGGCAACCCATACCCGGTATGGCGAAGTTGTACAGCGAGCTGCTTAAGGACCACCCCAATGCCCCGGTGTTTTATCTGTCGACCGGTGCGTGGAACACTTTCCATACGCTCGAGCAGTTCATCGACGATAACAACCTGCCCCAAGGCCCGCTGCTGTTGACCGACTGGGGGCCAACCCCCACCGGTTTATTCCGTAACGGTTCTGAACACAAGAAAGTGCAGTTGCGGAACCTGATTATCGACTACCCAAACATCAAATGGATTTTGGTAGGCGATAACGGGCAGCACGACCCACTCAACTATGGTGATTTAGCCATTGAGCACCCCGGTGCGGTCGCGGGCATCGCTATCCGTGAGCTCACACCCACCGAACACATGCTTTCGCACGGCACGATGAGTTCCCTGACCGGCCCACCACGCACCAACCGGGACGCCGTGCCGACGATTTATGGCCCGGATGGCCATGCCTTGCTGCGGGAGTACCGGCAGAAGCCGTTTGCCTAGTTGGCACAGCCGCCGCGAGCTTAGATGGGGCATCACCTAATGGTGTTAATCTGCATCCATGACTGATGACTTATTGATCCGCATGCGCGATGTGCGGAAAAAATATGCGGCGAAATCCGGCACCGTGCATGCCTTGGATGGGCTAAACCTAGAAGTTGCGGAAGGAACAGTCCGGGCCCTGTTGGGCCCAAATGGTGCGGGTAAGACCACTACCGTGAAAGTCTTGACGACGCTAACCCGCCCGACCTCCGGCGAGGTCACCATCGACGGCCTGGATGTGGTGCGTCATGGCCACGAGGTACGCAACCGCATTGGGGTTTCTGGGCAAAACGCCACTATTGATGAGGAGCTCACAGCCCGGGAAAACCTCATGCTGGTGGGCCGCCTG
>NZ_LZMN01000011.1:0-520 GCF_001665955.1 Corynebacterium sp. EPI-003-04-2554_SCH2473622
ATCCCTGATTTAGCTCCCAGGTTTAGGCCTCGGGTTTAGACAGGAATCTTTGTGCTCCCACCGGTTACTTCCGGGCCCAGCAAGCTACTCGCCTCCCAACAACTTATTTGTTGCGGGAACGCTGCCACATCACAACATAAATACCGATGCCCAACGCGAAGGCGAATACCCCCAAACCAAGAATCAGGCCGGAGAAGAAGCTCATCGACGACGAGGTCGGCTTGTAGTTCGCGCTCGTGGCACCACGCTGTGCAGCACCATCAGCACTGGCGAATGCATCACCCTGACCATCGACACCTGATAGGTTTGCGCCTTCAGCACCTTCTACCGGAGCTGCTTCTTGGTTTGGGGGTATTCGCCTTCGCGTTGGGCATCGGTATTTATGTTGTGATGTGGCAGCGTTCCCGCAACAAATAAGTTGTTGGGAGGCGAGTAGCTTGCTGGGCCCGGAAGTAACCGGTGGGAGCACAAAGATTCCTGTCTAAACCCGAGGCCTAAACCTGGGAGCTAAATCAGGGAT
>NZ_LZMN01000012.1:0-47614 GCF_001665955.1 Corynebacterium sp. EPI-003-04-2554_SCH2473622
GCATCCTGGTCAAATTTTTTGGGCATGGTGAAAGATTTTTCCATCTACTCAAACGGAACAAAACCTGGGACACTTCAGAAGACGGTTAAGGGGGGCAAAGTGAGAGTCAACGAGCCAACAAAGCTTCCGGCACCGCGCAAAGCCGCAAACACCCCCCGGTTCATATTCCGAAAGCCCGTACGCAACCACGCCTCGAATCCGCGCCATCCTGGCGGAAAATCCTGCAAGATTTCGCCCGCATCCCTTTTTGTCGCATAACCCTTCCCATGTTGGGGCTAGGTATGGATCCTTGGGGCTTTGCCAGATTGGCACTTGGATAGACAATCTTGTCTATTAATCTTCTGTAGCTGACGCAGCGTTACTGTATGGACTGAACGGCGTGTTAACTGCACTTGTGCTCAATACCCGTTGTGTGGCCGTGAATGTAGAAATTGACTCTGCCATGTGTTCTGACTTACGTTTAAGCCCTTACTGAACTGATTGGTCTATTTAAGGGAGAACGCATGGTCTATAATCGCATTCTGTCCCGGCGGCAAATGTTGCGCAAAGCAGTAGCCATGGGCGGGGTAGCGCTGGGAGGCGGCATGCTTTCTGCCTGTTCTACACAGCCACAAACACGACAGCCACAAACCAGTAATTCCGGGCCCGCATCTTCTGCTAGTCCTGGCGCCCGAGAAAAACTCGTCATCGGCTTTGTGCCCATTGCGTGTGCATCACCGCTGGTTGCCGCAGACGCACTCGGCGCATTTGAAAAACAAGGACTCACCGTAGAGCTACGGAAATACGCTGGGTGGGCTGATCTCTGGACGGCATATGCAACCGGAACCCTCGATGTTGCGCACATGCTCTCACCAATGCCACTGGCAATTGATGCAGGTGCGACGAATGCTTCCCGGCCAACAGAATTGGCTTTTACTCAAAACACCAACGGCCAAGCGCTAACTTTATCTACTTCTTATCTGGATACGGTTTCACAACCGGCAGATCTTGCAGGCATGGTGTTAGGAATCCCCTTTGAGTATTCGGTGCATGCATTACTCCTGCGCGATTATTTGGTCGCCGGTGGCCTTGACCCGGTTTCAGATGTGGAATTGCGGCTCTTGCGGCCACCGGACATGGTGGCGCAATTGGCGGTCGGCGCCGTCGACGGTTTTATTGGCCCCGAACCGTTCAACCAAAGAGCATTGACTACGGGATCAGGCCGCGCGTTCATTCCCACCCGGCAGATGTGGGAGAACCACCCCTGCTGCTCGGTAGCTATAGCCAAAGAAATTGACCGCGGGGTGCGCGATCGTGTGGTCACGGCTTTGCAGGAAGGCGCCCAATTTGTCGACAGCCCGCATCACGTACACGAATCAGCGTCGATATTGGCCGAAGAAAAATATCTCAACCAGAAAGAAGAGTTGATCTCGCCTGCTTTAGCCGGATCCTATACCACCTGGGATGGCACTGATGTGGTGGACCCGGACATGATCAATTTCGGCGGACAAACTTCGGCTACCGCGATCACCTGGATGGCTGCGCAAATCGCGCGCTGGGACCTCGGCGGCACGGCCTTGACGATGGACGATGATGTGCTCTTAGCAGCCGCAGAATCTGTCTTGCCACCTGAAGCAGACCGCACCACGGACCCGGTCGACATCAATGGCCGGATATTTGATCCACAGAAGCCCACGGCTGGATACCAGCGTTAAGGACCCGCAATGTCTCGAACTCACACGCCTATTACTCAAACTTCCACGCCTGCTGCTCGAACTTCCGCTGGCCGAACGTCTACCAGCCAAGCGTCCGCTGGCCGAACTTCCACCGGCCGAACGCTGCCAAGGGAAAAGTCCGGCCCGTGGAAACCCGTTGCCCTCGGCGTCGGCCTGTTTCTCGCTTTCCTTCTTGTATGGCAATTAATAGCGGCTGCGGGGTGGCTGTCGGATATCGCGCCGACGCCTGCTCGCACCTTCAGCCGCGGTGCTGAAATCTTGGCTGATCCTTTTTACCGGGATGGTCCAGCTTCTGTCGGCATATTCTGGCACATGGTGGCATCGCTGCGCCGTGTGCTGCTCGGTTTTATCATCGCGATGCTCATCGCCATTCCGCTGGGCTTTTGGTTAGGATCGTCCACCACCTTCCGCCGGGCGGCGGACCCCTTTGTGCAAATTCTGCGGCCGGTATCCCCGTTGGCGTGGCTGCCGTTGGGGCTTGCGCTGCTGCGCGATGCGGAAAATACCGCGGTCTTCGTCATTATTCTCTCCGCTTTGTGGCCCACCCTGCTTAACACAATCGAGGCCGTACGTGGCGTGCATCCGTCGTATAAGAACCTCGGCGCCACATTGGGCGCCAGCCGTGTGGACCGGCTGCTTTACATCATCGGGCCTGCCGCGCTGCCCGGAATCATCACGGGCATGCGTCAATCGCTGTCTACCGCGTGGCTGGTGATTGTGGCTGCGGAGATGCTCGTCGGCGGGCAAGGCGTCGGCTTTTTCGTGTGGAACATGTGGAACCGCCTGGATATTGATGCCATCGTCGTGGTCATCGTTCTCATCGGTGCCATCGGCTTGGCCCTGGATTACCTGGTTGCTTCATTGCAGAAAGTGGTGCGTTATGACTAAGACCCCAACCAACACGTTGACAAATACTTCGACCAATACCGTGCCTCACGCCGTTGAGGCAGAAACCGCACATATCGAATTTAAAAATATTACAAAAAGCTATGGGCCGACGACGATCATCGGCGAGACTTCCGTATCTATTAAGGAAGGCGAGTTTGTCTCCTTGCTTGGGCCTTCCGGCTCAGGCAAATCCACGATGCTGAACATGATTGCTGGCTTGGCGACGCCGTCGACAGGCGAGGTCCGTGCCCGCGACGAGGTGATCACCGGCCCGGGGCCAGACCGAGGAGTGGTTTTTCAAAATCACGCCCTGCTGCCATGGATGACAGCACGCGGCAATATCGAATTTGGTCTGCGCTCTGCACGGCCGGATTTGTCGAAAGCCCAGCGGAAGAAAATCACGCAGGATTTCTTGGATGAAGTCAGTTTGGGACATGCGGCTGACCGTCGTCCTGCGCGGCTTTCCGGTGGCATGCAGCAACGGGTGGGTTTGGCGCGTGCGTTTGCCATTGGTTCGGATATTTTGCTGTTGGATGAACCCTTCGGTGCGCTGGATGCGCTGACCCGGAGGCAATTACAGACCTTGCTGCTCAGCGTTTGGGAAGAAAACCGACGCACGGTGGTGATGGTGACCCACGATGTTGACGAAGCGATCCTGCTGTCCGACCGCATCTTGGTTATGTCGCCGGGGCCGGAGGCAACCATCGTGGAAGATTTACGGGTCGGCCTTGCCCGCCCACGTACCGGTGATGCGGACCCAGCCGTCGGCAAGCGCAAAAATGAGCTGCGCCACCATTTATTGTCGCTGCTCGAGCATGAGTAGTGGCAGTGGCGGATTCTGATGGATGGGACACGATCACGTTGCCGCATCGCCATTCTGTTTTGGGTAGGCAACACAGATCTCACACAAACTCGCTACCATGGCAAGCAGCACAGATGTAACGGAAGGTAGGCGAGTACCCCAATGTCATTGCTCGACTTAGATACTGCACAATTTAACGAACTAGCCCAGCAGGTGCGCCAGGATTACCAGGACTTGCAGGCGAAAAACCTGAACCTGAACCTGACGCGCGGTAAGCCGTCGAACGAACAGCTCGATTTCTCCCACGATCTACTTAGCTTGCCTGGCGATGACCCGATTGATGCCGACGGCGTCGACGTGCGCAACTACGGTGGCTTGCTGGGAATTAAACAGCTGCGCGAAATCTGGGCGAATGCCCTGGGACGCTCGGTGGACAACACCATCGCGGCTGATTCTTCTTCGCTGAACATTACCTTTGACCTGCTGTTGTGGTCGTATACCTTCGGCAACAACGATTCTGCACGCCCGTGGAGCCAGGAAGAAAAGATCCGTTGGATCTGCCCGGTGCCGGGTTACGATCGCCACTTCACCATCACCGAAAAACTCGGCATCGAGATGGTATCCGTTCCTATGCTTGACGACGGCCCGGATATGGATGCCGTGGAAAAGCTGGCCCAAGATCCGCAGGTGAAGGGCATGTGGGCCGTGCCGGTGTTCTCCAACCCAACCGGAGTGAGCTTCTCCAAGGAAGTCTGCGAAAAGCTGGCTGCTATGGACACTGCCGCGCCAGATTTCCGCATCGTGTGGGATAACGCGTATGCGCTGCACACGCTGACCAATGAATTTCCGGAAAACTACAACGTGCACGAGATGGCGGCAGCCGCCGGTAATCCGAATCGCTTCTGGGAAATGTCGTCGACTTCCAAGGTCACGCACGCTGGCTCAGGCGTAGGCTTTTTCACCTCATCGGAGGAAAACATTGCGTGGTATTCCTCCATCGCGAGCGCCCGCGGCATCGGCCCAAACAAGGTCAACCAGCTGGCGCACGCGCGTTTCTTCGGAGACGAAGAAGGCCTGAAAGCGCTGATGCGCAAGCACTCCGGATCATTGGCACCGAAGTTCGACGCTGTGTTGGATCTGTTGGAAAAGAAGCTCGGTGGATATGACGTTGCTAGTTGGTCGCACCCAGAAGGCGGTTATTTCATTGACCTCAACGTCATCGATGGCACCGCGACACGCGTGTGGGAGCTGGCGAAAGAAGCCGGAATTGAATTAACCAAGGCCGGTGCTTCCTTCCCGTACGGCGAAGATCCGCACAACCGGAATATCCGCCTGGCACCATCGATGCCTACTGCCGATGAGGTCGCTGTCGCCATGGATGGTGTGGCCACCTGCGTGCTGCTGGCTGCGATTGAGAAGAAGGAGGCTTAAGGCCCTGCAATTCGAAGAAACCGGCTATTGGCTCAGCCAACTCATCCCGGCCAAGCTGGAATTTCGCAGACTCGATCAGTGGCGTATTGCCAGCGCACAGATAGACGAGCAACAAGCGTTAGCGGCAACCGCTAACTTTGGCGAGGTTGATACTGGACTGACCAGCGATGAATCCGGTCAATCCGTGCGCTGCGAGCTACTTGCCGTGGCGCAAGCCGAACAGCCCGCCATTGCGACAGCCGTTTTGGCAGCTGCAGAACTGTTACGTTCGGCAAACGGTGTTTTGCCAGCACAGCCGGGCGTGCTGCTGCCGGATATTGGCCAAAAATTCGCTGAACTGCAACAAGATCATCTCACCGTGCGTCACGGGTTGCTAGCCGTGCCGTATTTGTGGTCTGGGAAAACGCCACGCCTGGAAGAAGACGACCGGCTCACGTTGATCTGCCAGCTGATCATGCTCACCGATGCGGAATATGAATTTGCGGTGGAACATGGCGTCGGCAAGCTGCAAGACAAGTTATCGACCGAAGGCATTGATCCGGGTAACTGGGGTCGGTAGTGGAGCTGGATATGTTAGCCAGTAATGACTCGCACCGGTGGCTGTTGGGTCTTGTGGGGATATCGGTAAAGTAGTGGCGTGGCTCTTTACCGGAAATATCGCCCCGCAAGCTTTGCTGAGGTCATCGGACAATCGCAGGTCACTGAGCCTTTGTCAGTGGCGCTCGATGCCCACCGCATCAACCATGCTTACCTTTTTTCGGGCCCGCGTGGTTGCGGCAAGACCTCCTCGGCGCGCATCCTCGCGCGCTCACTGAACTGCGTCGAAGGGCCGACCTCGACGCCCTGCGGGAAGTGCGATAGTTGCCGTGCGCTCGCCCCCGGTGGTCCCGGCAACCTGGATGTCACGGAGCTCGACGCGGCTTCGCACAACGGTGTAGAAGACATGCGTGAGCTGCGCGACCGCGGCCACTACGCGCCGGCGGAATCGCGCTACCGCATTTTCATCATTGACGAGGCGCACATGATCTCGCAGCAGGGTTTCAACGCTCTGCTGAAGATCGTCGAAGAACCGCCTGAGCACCTAATTTTTATTTTTGCGACCACCGAGCCGGAAAAAGTCATCGGCACGATCCGCTCGCGTACGCACAATTACCCGTTCCGCCTGCTGACGCCACCGGATATGAAAGCACTGTTGCAGCACGTGGTGGAAGAAGAAAACGTGCAGGTAGAAGATGCGGTCTATCCCTTGGTGATGCAAGCCGGTGGTGGTTCGCCACGCGATACTCTCTCGTTACTGGACCAGTTGTTGGCCGGTGCGAAAGACGGGCTGTTGACTTACCAACAGGCGGCGCCGCTGCTGGGCGTGACGGATTTGGCTCTGATTGACCGCGTGATTGCCGCGCTTGCCGACGACGAAAAAGGCGAATTATTCCGCATCGTCAACGACGTCATCAATGCTGGGCACGAGCCCCGCCGTTTTGTGGAAGACTTGCTGGACCGCCTGCGGGATCTGTTGATTATCCAGGCTGTGCCTGAAGCTTTTACCGAGGGGCTAGTTTCCGCCCCGCAGGATCGCGTGGCGGTTCTGAAGGAGCAAGCCGGATGGTTTAGCCCGGAGGCGCTGACGCATTACGCGGACGTAGTAAACGAGCGATTGCCGCAGATGCGTGGCGCCACCTCGCCACAGTTATTGCTGGAAATTTTGTGTGCGCATTTGTTGGCGCGGCCGTACGTTGCGGCAGCTGGTAACGCAGCTGGTGCTGGGCCAGGCAGCGGTGTTGGCGCGGGGGCCGCTGCCGGCCAATCGGGCCAGTCTGGTCGGGCGGGCCAGGGTGCTGCAGCCCAGGATGGTCGTCAGCACAACGGGCAGGGCGGTCCGCGTGGTGCGGCGGCCGCGTTGGCTGCTGTGGCGGCGATGGGGGCGGCGAAACCCCAGACGAAGTCGATGCCATCGCACGGCCCGGCGCCTAAGGCACAGCCTGGTGAACATCCTGGTGAACAGGTTGCTGAGCAGCACAACGCAGCATCTACTAGTGAGCACAACGCAGAAACGCCTACAGCCGAGCAAGAAAATGTGGTTGGTGCTGTTGCCGATGCAGAAGCCAAGCCCGAGGCGGCAAGCACGTCGGAAACAGTAAAAACGTCGGAAGCAGTAAGAACCTCCGATGCAGTAAGCGCTGCCGATTCCGCGGACTCAGCGTCGGCTAACGATGCTGCCCGCGCGCAGCGCACCGACGAGTCTGCGCAGTCAGACCATGCTGAGGAGCCAAACGATCCTGAACAGCAGCGTGCCGAGCAGCCTAGTGAACAGCAGCCTAATGAACAGCCAGGTGATGCGCTCGAGATCATCCGCAGCCAGTGGACGAATATTCGCTCAAAGGTAGGGCAGAAAAATCGCGTCGCGGAAGTCATGCTCACCGAAGCAAAAGTTTTGGGCATCGACGGTGAGACTGTCGTGCTGGGGCACAACACCGGTGCTTTGGCTGAGCGCATTAATTCTGAGCGCAACAATGCCGTGATTGTCGAAGCGGTAAGCGCCGTCGTTGACCAGAAATTACAGGTCAAGTGCATCGTCGGCACGAAAGTTCCACCTGAACTTACGGCGCAATCACGTATGACGCCGCAACCACAGAAACCCGCGCAGCAGAATAACCAGTCGCGCCAGAATTCGCAGCCACAGCAAAATAACCAGCCGCCGCAGCAGGATCAATCACAGGCAGCAACGCGCCCACAACAGGAGGCTCAACACACAAGAAGTGACAGCGTCTGGCCAGAAACCAGCCGTGATGTTAATGCCGGGGTGGACTCAACGGACACTACGGTGCATGAGAGCAACGAGGGTTCTGGGCAATCCCACCGGCAGCAACCGGAGCCACAGCGGGCGCAATCAGTCCGGTCAGAATCAAAGCCCTCGAAGCCACATGAGAAACCATCCGCCAGCGCAAAGAACCAGGACTGGCGCGAGGTAGCTAACCAGGCAAAAAACCGCGCACGTGAGCGCGCAGCACAATCTAGCCGCGACACCTTTGGCGACGGTGTCCCGCTGCCACCTGAACCGGCTGCGGAAGAGTCTGCACCGGACGAGCCGCCGCAAACGCAGCCAGCACAATCGTCGGCAAGCCACACACAGAACGCACAGAACGCACATGGCGCGCCGGGCAGCGCCGAAACCAGTAGTGCCGAAAGAAACAACGCCGAAAACAGCAATGCCCAAAACAACAATGCGCAAAACGGCAACGCTGAAAGAAACAACGCCGAAAACAGCAACGCGCGAAACGGCGGGGACGACACAGGAACCAGCACCAGCACAAACACGGACACCAATGCCAACACCAGCCCCGGCGAACGCAGCCCAGAAGAAATTCATGCTGCCGCGCGCAAGCTGCTAGAAACCGAGCTGGGAGCGCGTCCGCTGTAGTCTGTGCCAGTCCGTTGTAAACTAGGGCCGTTGTGCGTGCAGATTCGCACAGAAGACTAGCTACCGGGCCAAAACCCAAAGCTACAAACAAAACGCACCAAAACAACAAAACAAGGAGCATCGACAATGACGCAGCCACAAGACATGCAGCAGCTGATCGCCCAAGCCGCCGAAATGCAGGCCAACCTGCAGCGCGCCCAGGAAGAAATCCTGGCCACCTCGGTCACCGGTAAAGCAGCTAACGGCCTGGTTGAGGTCACCATGACTGGCGGTGCTGAAGTCACCGATATCAAGATTGACCCGCAGGTTGTTGATGCTGATGACGTCGACACGCTGCAGGATCTGATCCTGGGCGCATTCCAGGACGGTCACCGCCAGGCCGGTGAGCTGGCCAAGGAAAAGATGGGCCCGCTGTCACAGGGCATGGGCGATGGCGACATCAACAACCTCATGGGTGGAATGTAAGTGTTCGAAGGTCCTTTACAAGACCTCATCGACGAATTCTCGCGCCTGCCTGGGATTGGGCCGAAAAGTGCCCAGCGGATCGCCTTCCACGTTTTGCACACAGAACCGGAAGATATCGACCGCCTCCAGCAGGCGCTTGCTGGTGTCCGCGACGGGGTAACGTTTTGCCGCATTTGCTGCAATATTTCCCGTGAAAGCGTGTGCCGCATCTGCCACGATTCCGGGCGCGACCGCTCGATGATCTGCGTGGTGGAAGAACCCAAAGACATCCAATCCATCGAGCGTACTGGCGAATTCACTGGCCGTTATCACGTGCTCGGGGGTGCGTTGGACCCACTGGCGAATATCGGGCCAAAAGACCTGAATATTAGCCAATTGTTGCAGCGCATCGGTGGCGTGGTGCAGGACCGTGAGCTGGCAGATTCCACACCGGAAAACCCGCTTTACGACGACGCCCCAGAGATCACCGAGGTGATTCTCGCGATGGATCCGAACACCGAGGGCGAGGCGACTGCGTCCTACCTGGTGCGCCTGCTGCGGGATTTCCCGGATTTGAAAATCTCTCGGCTGGCCTCCGGTATGCCGCTGGGTGGCGATTTGGAATTCGTCGACGAGCTCACGCTATCCCGCGCGCTGTCCGGCCGCCTGCCCGTGCGCTAGTGGCAGACTACGGCCGTGCTTTACCCGCGATCCAATACACGCACCACTGGATCGCTGCGGAATCCAAACCGAAGATCTCCATTCCCAGCTTGCGTGCGGTTTTGGCCATTCCCATTTCCCCACTGGCCCACAGATACTCCGGATGAAACTCCGGGTGCTGCTGGGCCAGTTTTTCTATCTGCATAGTCAAAAGTTCCTGGTGCTGCGCATAAGGTCCCTTGACGACGTCCAGCCCAGCCAGCTTCTCTTCCCACTGGCGGAGTGCGGGAACCTCAATATCCGCATCGGTTTCCGCGAGTGCAATCACCCGGATGGTGCCTAGCGTGTTTGGGTGGAAGCTCTGACAATAATCCAGAATGGCCCACACTGAGGGCAGAGCCGAAGGGTCTGCGATGAGCAGCTGCTGGCTGCTGGGGTGGTGCCACAGCCCACGCGAGGTGTACACCGCGCATTCATCACCCGCTTGTGCGCGCAGTACCCAGTTCACACCCGGGGCCGGGAACGCCTCGGTAGTGTCCTTTGTGCTATCCGACCGGCTGCGTTTGCCATGCGTGGCCACATCAAAACAAGCAGTTGCGTTTTCGCGGTTCAGTGAGCGGAAAGTGTACCAGCGTAGCTCCGGGCGCCACGCGGAATCGCAGGAAGCAATGACTGCGCGGAGGTTCGTGCGGTCGCCGGTGGCAAGCGCATCCGCTAAACCGTCCAGACTAGCGTCGGAGGTAGGCATGACGAGTCCGAAAAATTCATCTGGGCCAGTCAGGCGCAGATCTGCGAATGCTGGAGAATGCAGATGCACCCGCACGAGTTCTTCAGCAAGCACCTCTGTAGATTCCACCCGGCAGCGCAAGAAATCGTGGCGCGCATCGCCGGGTGGGGTGGACAATCTGGTATCGAGAAACATGGAGTGGTTGGCAACCATACCCATATTTTAGGGCAAAGCTCAGCCTAACCTAGCGTGGGGGTGTTGCCTGGTTAGCGCAGGCGTTCTTTGCGTAGTTGCTCGATCGCAGGGATCTCCAGTGGTGCTAGCTCATCCAACTGGCACCCTAAAGCCATGGACAGCACCAGATCTGCTAACTGCGGATTGCGCGCGAGCGCAGGGCCGTGCATATACGTAGCGATGACCGATCCTTGCACCGCGCCTTCCGCGCGGGTTTGGGAATCGATGTTTTCTGCTGCCCCGGCACGGGCGGCATCGGCATCACAGTTACCAATACCAGTGGTAATTGCGCCTAAAGGCTGCGCATCTGGGCCGAGCAAGCTGGCACCCATATGGTTTTCAAAGCCAGTTAACGGGGCAGTGAGGCTACTAGTAACACCTGCTTGCGTGGGTTGCGAAGCTACTTCACCAATCGCGCGTTTTTGCAACGTGACAGTCCGGGCATCAACTAGGCCGAGGCCCTCGATCTCGCGTCCCGCGGCACGGAAAGTTTCGCCAACCAGCTGAAATCCTGCACAAATCGCGAAAATAGGTGCGCCAGTGCGGGCGGCTTTGTGCAAGCCACCGTCGGCAAGCAAATGCTCCACGGCCAAGATCTGCGCGCTGTCTTCACCACCGCCCAAGGTATAGGCGTCGAGCTGACTAGGCACCGGCTCACCCAACTTAATTGGGTGGATCTGCGCCGAAATGCCACGCATGCGCGCACGTTGGCGTAACACCAGCGCGTTGCCGTCATCGCCATAGGTGCCCAAAACATCCGGTAGAACCAAGCCGATATTCAACTCTGCATTCTTAGCAGCCTGGTTGGCTTCGGCAGTGCTCGCAGCCGCGGATTTGTTAGCCGCAGCGCTGTGCTCATCGTGTGCCATATTTGCTGCCATCTCCTAAGCTTCCGCAGAATCTGCGGTGGAATTTTTCGTGGTCGAATTACTTGAGGCCGAGTTTGGGCTGGTGGAACGCTGCAACTGCGAAGGTTCGCCACGCTCCAGAGCCTTCTTCAGATCACGGAATGCGGTGTAGTTGGCCAGCACCTCAATGCGCCCGGCTGGGCACGCATCGATGGCTTTGAGCGGATCAGCGATCAATTCGTGGCGGATATCGGCATACACCAGACGCACAGCGAGGTCCGTGCCGCGCTCACCGGCGGCCTTGACGGACTGCTCGGCGAAATCCTCAAAAGTGACATCCCACAGCCAGGACAAATCCTCACCGTCGGCAACCTGGCCGTTGACCGCGATCACCAAACCTTCGGCGCTGCGATCAACCATGGACAATGCTTCTTGCCAGCCGGCCGGGTTCTTGGCCAATAACAGGCGGATTTCGTGTTCGCCGCGGGTGATTGTGGAATAGCGACCGGCGACATCATCAACCTGCTCAGTGGCAGAAACAGCCTGCTCGAAACCGACGCCGAAAGCTTCCACCGCAGCGGCGATAGCCTGGGTAGCGTTGCCGCGGTTGGCCCGGCCCGGCAGTGCCAGGTTCAGCGGGTGCGCGGCGTCGTCCAGCGATGAGCTGCGCGTAATGCCCTCGCCCGTGATCGTCCAATCTGGGGTAGGGCGTTCGAAGGTCGAGCCGTCGGCAAGCTTTTTCGCCGCATACCAATGCTCACCGTCGCGCACGATCGCGCCGCCGGTGCGCGGACAAGTGGTGGACTCACCGAGCCAGCCGCCACCAGCAGCCACCCACACCACATTCGGAGCATCGTAGGCGACGGAAGAAATCAATACATCATCACAGTTAGCGATGACCATCATTTCTGGGTGCGCTTCAATGGCCCCGCGTAAGGTGCGCTCAATCTTGTTGATCTCGCCGACACGGTCCAGCTGATCGCGTGACAGATTAAGCAGAACCAGTGCCTGTGGGTTGATCTTGTTCGCCACCTGCGGCACGTGCAGCTCGTCGACCTCCAAGGCGAGGACCTCGGCACTACGTCCGGCCAGCAGTGCAGAGATGATTCCAGCATCCATATTGTCGCCGCCCTCATTCGTGGCGACGGAATACTCGCTGCGCAGCGCATTTGCCAACATGCGGGTGGTAGTGGATTTACCATTGGTGCCGGTGACCAGCACCGCGGGGCGTCCGTCGGCAAGATTATGCATGACGTGTGGGTCGATTTTGTCCGCGAGCAGCCCACCAATCATGCCACCCGCACCCCGGCCGGTTGCGCGTGAAGCCACCGTCGCCAAACGAGCAACGGAAGTAGCAACCTGCGTGCGGGCGCGCGACAGTAGGGAAAGAGCAGACGATTTTGCAGAAGAGGAATCTGCAGGCGACGGCTTGGAAGACGACGGCTCAGAAGATGACACAGAAGGCTTAGTCATAGGAACCTAGGATAGTAAAAGGTTGGACGGCTAGTCGGCCTGGGGCTGTGCGCTGGCCCGGCGGGAGCGGCTCCGGCGACGTTTATTCGTCTTGTTGGGGCGGCCGGACTTGGCGTTAGGTTGTGCGCCGGACTTGGCGTTAGGTTGTGCGCCGGACTTGGCGTTAGGTTGTGTACCGGACTGTGCCCCGGTTTGTTTTGCAGGGTGCTTTCCGGTCTTCGCGCCAGATTTTCCGCTGGTTTTTGCGGCAGGTTTGTTCGGGGACTTCGTCCCAGATTTAAGCGCAGATTTTTTCCCGGGTTTGGAGCTGGCCTTGAGCCCCGATGATCCGCCCAAGACACCGCGGGGGTGGGTGGATTGCTCGACTGGCGCATCCGGATCTGGGTGTGGCTTGACGCGGGTCAGTGCATCTAAAAATGCAGTATCACCCAACAAGGGGATACCTTTGCGTACCGCATGCATCGCCTTGCCACGTAGATCGGTAGTTTTGTTGCAGACGACTACCGACACCCCTCGATGCAGGTGCTCGCGATACACCAGCCCCGCTTCGAGCAAAGCGTCGATGATGGTATCCGGACTGTAGCCAATCTCATCAGCCACTACCACTTCCATGCCTTCGATCAGGGATCGCCCCGGAACATATTTCCCGGGGTTTGCCAGGCTGAGCTCGGCTTCGGCGGCCTGCACCCGGACATGGCTGCGCTGTAAACCAAACCGGTCCGCGCGCAGATCACCCGGATGGTAGCTGGCGATTAGCTCATGATCTGTGATTAAGGATTTTTCTGCGGCTCGTTGCTGATGCTGGTAAATATCCCAGACCAACTGTGTAGTCTCGCGTGAGGTTTCTTCCTGGCTACGGCCAGCACGAACGACAGAAGCCACTGGACTGACAGCAGACAAGCCACTGGCGCGCGCCACGCCAGCGGGTCGGATATCGCTAAAAGGTATTTCTTGTCGACGCGCAGTCGCCAGCGTATCCACGATGCGTGCAGGCTGCGGAATATGGCCGACACGCTGCCGTTTGCGGTTGCCCTTGCGGGAGCGTTTCCGGTTTGCGCGGGCGGCAGCGCTCATCGCGCGCTTTGCTTCTGAAACCAGAAAGCCCCATGTCAACGGCAAATCGTGGACGATTAGTGTGCGGTCGTCGATAAGCCGATCCAGCGGTTTCAAGATTTTTGCAAAGCGTTGGCCGTTGTCCACTTCTTCGCGGGAAAGCCCGTGGTAGTGGCGCGGCCCTGGATCTTCTCCGGGGTTGAGTACAGCGTGGAAAGTCTCGCTAGTCTCGCCCGCATCATTAAAAGTAACGGCGTCGACGGCAACCAGACGCGCCGTTGAAGGGTGAATACCGGAAGTTTGCACAGTCAGCGCAAGATACGGAAATTCCGCAACAGCCTCGCGACGAGCTACTTCTTTTGGGTGCAGCTCGCCGGAGGCTTCTTTGTTCTTCGTGCCGTTGTCGTTGCGCTCGCTGGTTGCGGCGCGGTCATCGGTATCGGTATGCGAGGTCATTAGTACAGCAGTCTAGTTCACCGATTTAGCTTGCGGATAGTTCAGCAACGCCAACGTGGCACAGAAAACCATCCGCTGCTGCGGTATAAAACTAATCGCAGTTCCTCGTGCCAATGCTAAAGATTGGCGTGTGCGCGGTTGGCAGCGGAGACCAGAGCCTTCAACGAAGCATACGTCGTAGAGCCGGCAATGCCGACGCCCCAGACGCTAGAGCCGTTGACTGCCGCCAAGATATAACAAGCAGCTTCGGCATCTTCCCCGGCGCTGCGGGCGTGCTGGGAGTATTCCAGAACCTCGATGTCTATGCCCAGATTCCCCAGAGCGTCAGCATATGCAGCGATTGGGCCGTTACCGTTGCCTTCGATGCTGCGCTCTTCGCCATCGTGGATAACCTTGGCGGTTACCGTAGCGTCTTTGTCCTCGGTTTCTGCATTCTGCACACTCACTGAAAGTTGTTCGACGGGGGACTTCGTCTCCAAATACTCATTGGTGAAGATGTCCCACATGGTCTTCGAATCAACCTCGCCGCCTTCGGCATCCGTGACGGTCTGTACCACCCGGGAGAAATCAACCTGCATGGCGCGAGGCATGGCGATGCCGTGGTCAGTTTTCATGATGTAAGCCACCCCGCCCTTGCCAGATTGGGAGTTTACTCGGATGACGGCTTCGTAATCACGGCCGATGTCTTTCGGGTCAATAGGCAGGTACGGAACCTCCCATGTGGTTTCGCGCAATTCTTCCCAAGCCACATCGGAGCTGCTGGCCTGTGGATGCACGTTGGCGGCCATCGCGTCCAAGCCTTTGTTAATGGCATCTTGGTGGGAACCAGAAAAAGCGGTGAACACCAGCTCGCCACCGTAGGGAGAGCGTTCGTGTACACGCAGCTGGTTACAGTATTCGACGGTGCGACGAATCTGTGCGATATCGGAAAAATCAATCTGTGGGTCTACGCCCTGGGTCAGCATGTTTAAGCCTAAAGTCACCAGATCGACGTTGCCTGTGCGCTCGCCGTTACCGAATAAACAACCTTCGATACGGTCAGCGCCGGCCAGGTAGCCCAACTCGGCGGCTGCTACGCCTTCGCCGCGGTCATTGTGCGGGTGCAGCGAGATGATTAATGACTCACGGTTGTTTAAATTGCGGTGCATCCACTCAATCGAGTCAGCGTAAATATTCGGCGTGATCATCTCGACGGTGGAAGGAAGGTTAATGATCAGCGGATTTTCTGGAGTCGGTTCCATGATTTCTGCGACGGCATCGCAGACTTCTTTGGCGAAATCCAGTTCGGTGCCGGTGAAAGATTCCGGGGAGTATTCCCAGCGCCAATTGGTATCCGGGTAATCCTGGGCGATGGTTTTGATCAGCTGTGCGGCATCCGTGGCCAAGGCCTTGATGGCTGGGCGGTCTTTACGGAACACGACGCGGCGCTGCAGCTTCGAAGTGGAATTGTAGAAGTGCACGATCACATTCTTTGCTCCTGCGCAGGCCTCGAAAGTCCGGCGAATCAGGTGTTCACGTGCCTGGACCAACACCTGGATAGTGACGTCGTCTGGGATTAGATCCTGCTCAATGATTTCGCGGACGAAGTCAAAATCTGTCTGCGATGCCGACGGGAAACCTACCTCGATTTCCTTGTATCCCATGGTCACCAGAAGATCGAACATGCGGCGCTTCCGTTCTGGGCTCATGGGGTCAATCAGTGCCTGATTGCCGTCACGCAGATCGACTGCACACCATTGTGGGGCGGTGGTGATTTTTTTATCTGGCCAGGTGCGGTCCGGCAGTTGAATATCTTCAACTTCTTTGGCGAACGGTAAATAACGATCCACCGGCATAGTAGAGCCTTTTTGTTTATTCCAGGCCGGTTGATTTTCATTGCGTGGGCCGTTGGGCTTGTTCAGTTGGCGGGGCGCGGAAATAAAAGCGTCGTTAGGAGACATGATGATTCCTTGTGTTTATGGGTTTAGCGTTTATGGGTTTAGCACTGTGTGTTCGGTCGGCGATTAGTGCGTGCCGGGGCGAGAAGCAAAAGCTACGCGAATTACCGCGACGGGGTGCCGACCAAACTGTTGCCGTTGGCTCTAAAACCCGCCGCGGCTGCTAAGGAGAAGAAAACGCGCCCCGGAAATCATGTGGTATAGACTACACAATTTCTGGGGTTGGTGTGAAACTTGGGCTGCATTTAAGTCTGGGTGACAGGGCACATACTATGGTATGAATAAGCATTAACCTGCGTTTTTGAGCCGCAAAGACAGCAGAAACGAACGATCAGGAAAGGCAGCTGGCCTCATGGCACTAGTTGTGCAGAAATACGGGGGTTCATCCCTAGAAAGCGCGGAGCGGATCCGGGCGGTAGCAGACCGTATTGTTGCGACGAAAAAGGCTGGCAATGACGTCGTCGTTGTGTGTTCGGCGATGGGTGATACTACCGACGAGTTGCTGGATCTGGCAGCTTCCGTGAACCCAGTTCCACCGCAGCGCGAACTCGATATGTTGCTCACCGCCGGCGAGCGAATCTCCAATGCACTGGTTGCGATGGCCGTGAATTCACTAGGTGCGCAGGCGCAATCGTTTACTGGTTCGCAGGCCGGTGTGCTGACTACCGAACGCCACGGTAATGCTCGCATTCTTAACGTCACTCCCGGACGTCTGCAGGAATCACTGGACGAAGGCAAGATTTGCATCGTCGCTGGTTTTCAGGGCGTCAATAAAGACACCCGGGACGTCACTACCCTGGGCCGAGGCGGCTCAGACACCACTGCAGTGGCGCTTGCTGCGGCACTGAACGCGGATGTGTGTGAAATTTATTCTGACGTCGACGGCGTGTACACCGCTGATCCGCGTATTGTGCCCAATGCCCGCAAGCTAGAGCAGCTGTCTTTTGAAGAAATGTTGGAAATGGCAGCCGTCGGCTCCAAAATTTTGGTGCTGCGCAGCGTCGAATATGCCCGTGCCCACAACGTCGCTTTGCGCGTACGTTCGTCTTATAGCAATGACCCCGGCACTTTGGTGTCCGGTTCAATGGAGGATATCCCAATGGAAGATGCAGTATTGACTGGTGTTGCCACCGACAAGTCCGAAGCCAAGGTAACCGTGCTGGGAATTCCCGATAAGCCGGGCGAGGCCGCGAAGGTCTTCCGTGCCATTGCGGATGCAGAGATCAACATCGATATGGTGCTGCAGAATATCTCAACCGTGGAAAATGGCATCACCGATATCACCTTCACCTGCCCACGCGAAGATGGCCCACGAGCAGTTGAAATCTTGTCGAAGCTGAGCCGCGAAGGCAACTGGGCACAGGTGCTGTATGACGATCAGGTGGGCAAGGTTTCTCTGGTTGGTGCGGGAATGAAATCGCACCCAGGTGTTACCGCGGATTTCACCGAGGCATTGCGTGATGCTGGCGTGAACATGGAGCTGATCTCGACTTCTGAGATCCGGATTTCCGTACTTTTGCGTGAATCGGATTTGGAAAAAGCTACCCGCGCGCTGCACGATCGTTTTGATCTTGGCGGTGACGAAGATGTCACCGTCTATGCTGGAACTGGACGCTAATTACCAGCTTGACCGCTCAACCGCTCTGGGAGGAGACCACAACTATGACCACACTCGCCGTCGTTGGTGCTACCGGCCAAGTAGGCCAGGTGATGCGCCAAATTCTGGAGGAGCGCGAGTTCCCTGCAGAAAAGGTGCGCTTTTTTGCTTCTCCGCGTTCGGCTGGCACTGAACTGGATTACCGCGGCGAGCGCATCACAGTAGAAGATTTGTCGCAGGTGACTGTTGAGTCTGTCTCCGACGTCGACATTGCGCTGTTTTCTGCTGGTGGCGCTACCTCGAAGCAGTGGTCGCCGGTGTTTGCAGAAGCTGGTGCAACTGTGGTTGATAACTCTTCGGCATTCCGTAAGGATCCTGAGGTTCCGTTGGTGGTTTCCGAAGTCAACCCGGAGGCTGTGAAAGAGGTGCCGAAGGGAATCATCGCGAATCCGAACTGCACCACCATGGCTGCGATGCCGGTGATTAAGGCACTGCACGATATTGCAGAGTTGAAACGCTTGAATGTTTCTTCTTACCAGGCGGTTTCTGGTTCTGGCTTGGCAGGTGTGCAGGCGTTGGCGGCCCAGATTTATGAGGCAGGCGAACACGCGGTTGACCTGACTTATGACGGCCGCAAGCTCGATGGTTTGGAGACTGCCCCTTATGTAGCTCCGATCGCCTATAATGCGTTGCCACTAGCAGGAAACCTTGTCGACGATGGTTCTTTAGAAACTGATGAGGAACAGAAGCTGCGTAATGAATCGCGCCGGATTCTTGGTTTGCCAGAGCTGCGCGTTTCTGGAACCTGCGTGCGTGTGCCGGTTTTCAGCGGCCACACCATGACGATCCACGCTGAGTTTGGCCAGGACATTACTCCAGACCAAGCTGTGGAAGCACTCGAGCAGGCTCCTGGCGTGCAGGTTGTCGATGTACCAACCCCGTTGGCTGCTACGGGTATTGATGATTGCCTGGTGGGGCGTATTCGTCAGGATCAGTCGTTGGAGGGTAACAACGGCTTGGTATTGGTAGTTTCTGGTGACAACCTGCGGAAAGGCGCTGCGCTGAACACGATTCAGATCGCTGAATTGCTGTTAGAGAAATAAAATAGGCTAGGCACCCAACCGATTTCCCGGTGGGTGCCTTTTTCGTATCTTTCCGCAGTCAGTATGGGCGGGCGGGAGGCGTCCTGGAACGGTGCCTCGCTGGTGGAGTTTATTCCGGTTTGGTGTGCTCGACGTATACTACGCTGCCAGCTGGCGTGGTGCGGTCATAATCCACATCGGGATCGTTTTCTAGCTCGTCGTCGATTTCTTCTTTGATGCTTTCTAAGAATTCCTCGGAATTCATATTGGATTGGGCAGCTAGGGTGGTGAGCTCGCGGTCGTGCTTCTTGCTAAAGCGCACGCGTGGATCCACTTTGCGGGCCATCAATTCACGGCCGCGACGACGGCGCTGGCCTTCGGTGCGCATGGTGCGGAAATTGCGTACCCAGGCCCAAATCAGGACGATGATCAGCAACATGCCGATGTATCCCAGTACTGGGTAGACGTAGCTGACCAGTTGGCGGAAGCCAACGAAGGAAAGCACGAAGCCGACCAAACACGCAATCACATAGACGCGGAAGAATTTCTCTGGCGAATTACGGGTCAGACGCTTAGCCAGCGCATAGAACATACCGATGGCGGTGTTAAAGACCATGCCGTAGAGAACCACGGTCATGATGTGTCCCAGCACCGGGTGCAGGCTAATCATCAGCGCCAGCATTGGCATGTCGGCATCTTTGGTGGTTTCGACAGTGAAGTACATGCTCATTACCAGCAAGAGCAGCAAGGAAAGGAAAATTCCGCCGCCGATGGCTCCACCAATGCCTGCTTCGCGGGTATCCATGAAACTACCGCCGATAACGATGGCCATGGACACTGCCACGATCACCTGGAAAGCGATGTTGTTGATGGCAGATACCCACCAGTTGGGTAGTGTGGTTTGGACTTCGGTAGAAGCCTGCTGAATGTTTTCCCAGTTCGGGTCCACCGTGATTATTGTGTAGATCGCGGTGCCCAAGACCATGATGATCAAAAATGGTGTGATCATTCCGATCACCGCGGTGGTTTTTTCCACATCAAGCAAGCCAACCAGGATGGTCAGCACCAACATGAGGGCAGCACCGATCCAGGTCGGCCAGCCCCAGGCTTCCGTCAGGTTCGAGCCACCACCGGCGAACATAACAAAGCCGATAGAAAATAGGGTCGCAATGGTGCCCCAGTCAAGGATCTTGGCGATGATTGGGCTGTTAGTGATGCGGTCGATCACCGCGGTGTGCTCGCGTGCCTGGTAATAGCTACCGAGCTGCAAAATGGCGATACCGCAAATGATCATGACAACGGAGCCGAGTAATGCTCCGACAATTCCCCAGTTACCGAAGGCTACGAAATACGTCATGGCCTCCTGCCCGGATGCAAAACCGGCACCGGCGAGGGTTCCGACGAACGCCATCGAGATGGCTAACGATCGTTTGAGCATGAAGACAACAACTCCGAATCTGTGATCACGCTGTGAAAGCGCGTCCGAAAATCTATGAACTTTTAACGGAATATAACAGTTTCTGTGATTAATTGTCGTATTCTGCGAGAATATCTTTCCGGGCCCGGGCTACTCGAGAGCGAATTGTCCCGATACGCACCCCCGCGATTGCCGCTGCCTCTTCGTAGGAATAACCCAGTATCTGTGTCAGAACGAGTGCTTCGCGACGCTCGTCGGGTAGCGAAGCGATCATGGTGCGGGCATCGATCCATTCGCTCCATACCGACGAATCTTCGTGTACTGGGTCTAAGTCTTCTAGTTCTGAATGTGACTTCCGGGGGCGGGCGCGTTCGTGGCGAATGTTGTCGATCCACACGCGACGCGCGAGTGAAAGTAGCCAGGTGCGTGCAGTGGAGCGTCCGGCAAACCGGGGGAGTGCCCCCATTACGCGTACATAAGTGTCTTGGGTGAGGTCGTCGGCAAGTTCGGGCCCGGCTAGGTGAGCGAGAAACCGCCAGACGTCGTCATGGGTTTCTTTCACGAACGCGCTCAGGGCTGTGCGATCACCACGACCGGCCTTCAGGGCCAGCTGGGTGGTGCGTGCATCGCGGCTCGCAGAGTGTCGTTGTGCGTTCACTTAGCTGAGATTACCAGCGCTGATTTTTATTCCTGAGCAGAGTTTGTGGTGTGCCAGTGCGATTGCGCACTCTGATGTATGCAAGTAAACTATCAATTGACCTCATCCCCATAAGAGTGTCTAATTAATTCCCAACAGGAGTGAGCATTCCATGACTAAGAACATTGATGACAAGCTGGATCTTGGCCAGCGGGAGGACGCCCCAGGCACCACCACTCGCCAGGGTGGACAGCCAATCGCCTCGGAAAACATTTCCATCACCGCTGGACCACAGGGTCCAAATGTACTGAATGACCTGCAGTTGATTGAGAAGCTGCAGTCCTTCAACCGTGAGCGTGTTCCAGAGCGCAACCCTCACGCTAAAGGCCACGGAGCATTCGGTGAATTCCATGTCACCGAAGACGTATCCGCATACACCAAGGCTGACCTGTTCCAGCCGAACAAGGTCACCCCGATGGGTATCCGTTTCTCCACCGTTGCCGGTGAGCAGGGCTCCCCTGACACCTGGCGTGACGTCCACGGATTCGCTCTGCGTTTCTGGACCGAAGAAGGCAACTTTGACATCGTCGGTAACAACACCCCGACATTCTTCCTTCGCGACGGCATCAAGTTCCCAGATTTCATTCACTCCCAGAAGCGCACCGGGGCTTCCGGTTTGCGCGACGCTGATATGCAGTGGGATTTCTGGACTCGTACCCCTGAGTCCGCACACCAGGTAACCTACCTGATGGGTGACCGCGGCACACCAAAGACCTCCCGTCACCAGGACGGCTTCGGTTCCCACACCTTCCAGTGGGTTAACGACAAGGGCGAGGCTTTCTGGGTGAAGTACCACTTCAAGACCCAACAGGGTTGGGAGTGCTTCACTGACGAAGAAGCTGCCGAGATGGCAGGTCAGAATGCTGACTACCACCGTGAGGATCTGTTCAACGCGATCGAGAATGGCGACTACCCACGCTGGGACGTCTACGTACAGATCATGCCGTTCGAGGATGCAGAGAACTACAAGTTCAACCCATTCGATCTGACTAAGGTCTGGTACCACGAGGATTACCCACTGCAGAAGGTTGGTTACTTCGAGCTGAACCGTAACCCTCGTAACCACTTTGCACAGATCGAGCAGATCGCCCTGGATCCATCCAATATCGTTCCAGGTACAGGCCTGTCGCCAGACCGCATGCTGCAGGCCCGCGCATTCGCATACGCGGATCAGCACCGTTACCGCATCGGCACCAACTACCGTCACCTGCCGATCAACCAGCCAATCAACCCTGTGAATACCTATAATCACGAGGGCTCGATGCAGTACAACTTTAACGGTCCAGACCAGCCGGTATACACGCCGAACCGCTTCGACAAGGGCGCTGGCTACCTGGATGATGGCGAGACTTCGTCGTCGAACCACACCAGCTACGGACAGGCTTCTGATTACTACGTCAACCCTGATCCTCACGGCACCGACTTGGTTCGTGCGGCATACGTCAAGCACGAGCAGGACGATGACTTCACCCAGCCACGCAAGCTGTACGAAGAAGTCATGAACGACGAAGAGAAGGACCGCCTGGCGCACAACATCACCAACGCCATGGCTGGTGTTTCTGAGGGCGTCGAGCAGCGTGTCTACGAGTACTGGGACAACGTTCACGAGGACTTGGGGGCAGCCGTACGCAAGAAGTTTGCTGAGAAGTACAAGAACTAATTTTCTCAGGCTTTGTAGCTGCTGGTTGTTGCCGGTATTCAATGTGCGTGCCGGCTAGCAGCACCACAGCCCCAGTGCTTTCCAGCAACCCTGTAGGGCAAAGAGGCCGCACCGATAAATCGGTGCGGCCTCTTTTGGTGTTTGTGATTGGTGTTGTTTATGTGACTCGCCGAGAACGTTGTCCCATAAGCTGCGGATTTAGCACTAAAGTGCCGTCGTATGAACGATTCTTCGTCAGTGGTGAATAACCGAGCTGCCACGCCAGATGGTGCATCGTCACATGCATCGATGGGATTAGGGGAATCTCGGTTCGGTGAACCACGCGTGCCGGGATCCCGCATGCGTGGCATCGTGGCGCTGCTAGCGGTGGTGTTGCCGCTAGCAGTTGGTGCGGTGATTGCCGCTGCAGCTTCTTTAAGCCCGAGTGACAGTTGGTCAGCGCCAGAAGAACCAACTGGTGCTCCGGCCGTGCAAAACCCAGGGGTGGACAACAGTAAGTTGATTGATGCCCGTCGCGCCGCTGGACAAGCTTCGTCCCAAGCGGGAATTTTGTACAGTGCAATCGACGAACTGCTTTCTGGTTTGGAAGGCGTGGACGGCAATACTGAAGAATTGGTGGGTGCAGTTGGCGAAGCTGCGGATGGCGCGGATCGACTGCGCCAAGGCATGGTGGAGCTACAAGCGGGTACTGGTCAGCTGGGTCGTGGCGCTAATGAGCTGGCTGACGGCGTCGGGCAAGCAGTGGATCAAGTTGTTGGCTTTGGTGCGGTACAAGGGCAGTTACTAGAGGCTGCGGACCGGGCGATTGAAGAGCTGCGCGGTGTGCAAGGGCCGGAAGCAGAACAAGCAGTGCGCGATCTGAGAAGTCTGCGTCAGCAAATCGACAACTTTAACTTCCAACGCGAAGTTGCTGATGATCTTTTGGCTATGAAAAACGGATCCAGGGACCTGGCGAATCAACTAAATGTCCCTGGTTATGGTTTCCACGACGGCGTGTATGAGCTGACGAATGGCTCCAAGAATTTGTCTGCTGGTTTACAGGAACTGCGAGCTCGGATTGACGAAGCTACGGCAGGTCTAGACGAATTTGATGGTGGTGCAGAACGGCTGGAAGCTATGGCGCAAAGCACCAAGCAAAAAGCTGATGCAGTGAATCGCGCTATCCCAGCGGGCCCGAGTGGGGCAGAACCTGGCGACGCAGAACCAGCCCGCGGGGTTTTGCCGCCAGTGGTGGCAATGTTAGTCGCAGCACTAGTTATGTTGGCAGGCGTAGTGATGGCAGCGATGAGCAACTTCTTTGCGACTCGTTGGGCTGTGCAGTTAAGCGGTGGTCTGTTAGCTGCCGCTAGCGGCGCTGTGCTTGTCGGCCTGTTGGGGGACGGGCTAAGCATCGCTACGATCGCGATTTCGGCCAGTGTTTCTGCATTGAGTGCCTGGGTAGCTGCCGGGTTTACTTCGGTACTGATGCAGTTGGCTGGGTTGCGTAGTGGCCTTGTGATTGCAGCTATTGCGGGTATTGGACAGGTCGCTGTGGTTGGATGGGTCTGGCAGGCTGCTGCGAGTGCGGAAATTTCTCAAGCATGGTCGGCCCTGGCTGGTTTTTTGCCGTTACACTGGGCGACGACAGCTTTGAGCACTACCGCGAATGACGGTGCAATTCTGGGACTTTGGGTAGCGCTCGCGGTACTGGCAGTGAGCGCATTTGTAGGCCTGGTGGTGGCGCCACTGCTTAACCGCCGCCGCGTGAATTAATGCTTGCTTGCTAGTTGCTAGCAGCCATGGTGGCAAGGCAGTACTGCACTTGCCGCTGTTGAATTGCTGCGCTACAGCGCTAGTGAATCACAAAGATATATCTTCGGGCTCACCATAAAACTCTTCTGGAATGGAGAGTGGGGTGGGCCCTTCTTTTTTGAATGCTTCCAGCCGGGGCTTCCATTCTTTCGGGAGCGAACCGAATTGCTCGAGCTCATTGGTTTTTCGGTTGATCATGATCGGTCCCTTGCCGGGCTCAGGTGATGCGGGTGCGAAAAGCCACCAGGATTCCGTTTCCGCAGCGCCGGAAAGTTTGCCACGGCGTTGATAGACCCATTTAGCAGCGTCGTAGAAGCTCAGTGCATTTGCAGATTCCATGGGGTTAGCTTAGTGCTACAGCGTGATCTTCGCTACATCAGGTGGGATGTTGGTAGTGGCTTATGAAGCTGTGGAGAGCTTTAAAAATTCCGCATAATATGCATAACGGTGGAATTATGTAGTGAAGATCATTGTCGATTGTCTTGTTTTCTGAATCGATTAAGTGTTTAGTTGTTTGCAAATCTATTTTGCTTGCACAAAATAGATTTTGTGTACCCACAGAAGTGGTGTTGCACTTGGCTTTTGAAGAGAAACTCGGAGACCACACTGTGGCTAGAAAGAAGTCAGTCGGCGTAACTGCATGCGCAGTATTCGCCCTGAGCCTGGGGCTGCTGACCCCAATCAATACTGCTCATGCGCAGGAAAATGTTGAGCCCACCGCAACGACTGAAACCCAACTCTGTCCAGTCGTCGATTTTGCTGTCTCCTCGGCGGCGTTTTCTTGGGAAATTTCGCCGGAGCAAGCAGCAAAACATCATTACCAAGGTAGTGCTGTAGCCCGTGGCGAGAACGGCCAAGCGATTG
The DNA here is from genome assembly GCF_001665955.1 of Corynebacterium sp. EPI-003-04-2554_SCH2473622. NCBI lineage: Bacteria > Bacillati > Actinomycetota > Actinomycetes > Mycobacteriales > Corynebacteriaceae > Corynebacterium > Corynebacterium sp. EPI-003-04-2554_SCH2473622. Next base: position 25,195 of record NZ_LZMN01000012.1, read on the forward strand.
CGGCTACCTTTCGTGGTAACCAAGACCAGACATCAGTAAAGCTGGATGCGGACAATCGAATCACTAGCGCGTCAATTACTGCTGACGGTTTGTTTTCTGTGGGTAACGAGACCATCAATTCTCTTGTGCTGACCGTTTCGCATGACAAAAAGGTCTCTCTGAATGCGAGCTACAACGGCACCTCGCAAACGATAGCTAAAGGCACTTTGACGAAGGAAGAAGCTGACACTCTTCCAGTGCTCGACAGCCATACAGTGTTGTTCAAGGGCCAGGTAGATAAGCTTGATTTCTTGAGCAATATTTCCGATGACGTGAAAGCCGCTTTGTCTGGAACCCTCACGGTATATGGCGAACTTGCGCCAATCCGCAAAGAAAATTGCACCGAGGAAGAAAAGAAGGGGGTGCAAGGACCTCGTGGCCCAATCGGCCCACAAGGTGATCGTGGCCCAGCAGGTCCAGCGGGCCCTCCGGGCAGTGAAGGTAAGCCAGGGCCACAAGGTGAGCCAGGTGCGCGGGGCCCACAAGGCGAGCCTGGACAGCGGGGACCGGCAGGCCCTGCAGGTGAAGACCTGAAGATCAAAAAGCAGTACGATGATGCACAAGGCAACATCGTCGTAGAGTTCACTAACGGCCAAAAGATTGTCATCCCGAAGGGTAAGGATGGCGCTACAGGCAAGGATGGTGCTGCTGGTAAAGACGGTGAAAAGGGTCAAGATGGCAAAGATGCCAAGCCGTTGACCATCGTCGGCCAGGAGATTAAAGACGGGAAAGTCATCGTCAAGTTCTCGGATGGCAGCACTGTCGAAATCCCGCTGCCGAAAGATGGCAAGGATGGACAAGACGGTAAGGATGGCCGGGATGGTAAAGACGGCAAGGACGCCGAACCAGCACCAAAGAACCCACAGGAAGATCAGTCCGATGTGTCGTCGTCAAGCGCTGGCGGTATTTTCGGCTCCATCCTGAAGACGCTGGCGAGCTTGTTTACCGGGCCGACGTTACTGGGCAGCTTCTTCAGCAAAATCATGGATCTGCTGAAAACCCTAAGCGGTATGCGGATCTAAATCACTGATTTCGCCTGCTCCTAGTCAAGCCTCCTGGTGAAATCTACCAGCGAAACCTCCTAGTGAAAACACGGGGAAGTGTGCGCCCCCGGTGGGTGGCAATAAAAGCTTAGAACACCAATTGTGCATGCGGTCGCATTCTGCTCTTTAAGGGTTGGGTGCGACCTTCAGAGATGTAGGGGTATACGAGGGTTATGCGGCCTAAACGACAAAAAGCGTGGGTTAAACCTGGGTTAAGCCTCAAAAGTGTGTCTGGGTTTCAGGGGTCGGGTTAGCCTGCATACGAAGAAAGACCGAGAAGCAAAAGCTTCTCGGTCTTTTCTATTGTCGGGGCGACAGGATTTGAACCTGCGACCCTCTGCTCCCAAAGCAGATGCGCTACCAAGCTGCGCTACGCCCCGCCATCGCGATGAAGTATTAATTTCTGCGACTTGGATATCTTATTATATCGAGCTTGCAGAACACAAATCGAGGGTCCTGTAGGGGAGAATCCCCAGCGTATGGCGGGAAACGTCGCCAAGTATTAAGTTGTTTTTTCGATAATTCGTAGCAGTGTTGCCGACGGGCGGCAGAACAAACGAAATGGGGCATACTTTGAGGTCCCTAAGCCATTGGAGACGTGCATTGCCATGCCGTCGAAGTCATGGAGTCCCTGCACCCGCTCGCGATCGATACCACAATTGGTCACCAACGCTTTGGAACCCGGCAAACACACTTGCCCACCATGCGTATGGCCAGACAACGAGAGCTGGTAGCCGTCGGCAGCAAAGCGCTGTAACACGCGTGGCTCAGGGGAGTGCAACAACGCCAGAGCCAGGTCCGCATCCGGGTTTGGGGCACCAGCGATCTCGTCGTAGTCATCAAAATCATGATGCGGATCATCTACCCCGGCCACCGCCAGGCGCACGTTACCGACCCGGAATTCGTGGCGCCGCTGATTCGCATCAAACCAGCCCCGCTCAATAAACGCGGCACGCATATCCCGCCACGGCAAATCCACATACGACGGCGTGCGTTTCTTGCCCGTCAGGTACTGGAAGGGGTTGACCGGCTGGGGCGCCCAGTAATCATTAGTGCCCCATACGAACAACCCCGGTGTGTTCAATAGCGGGTCCAGTGCGCGCAACACATCAGGAACTGCGTGCTGGTCAGAAAGATTATCTCCGGTGTTAACCACTAAATCAGGCTGCAATCGGGCTAGATCGCGTACCCACGCAATTTTTTTGTCCTGGCCGGGGATCATGTGCAGATCCGAGACATGCAGTATCCGAAACTCTGCCTGGCCGTGCGCGCTGCGCTTTTTGCCCAAGGTGCCTTTGGGTAGGAGCGCAACGGTGTGTTCTTTGAGCTCAAAGCGATTGAGTTCCGAAACCGCCCAGGCCAGTGTGCCCGCACCCGCACCGAGGGTGGTCACGGTGGTGGTCATTAGTGCAGTTTTCCACGAAATATTCACCCCGCCTAGTCTAGACGGACTTTAGGTGGAATCTTGCCGTGATCTCGTTGCCCGGTCGGGCCAAGCGAGTATCTTTGGGACTATGAGTGAGAACAACATGACAAGCGAGAACAGCGCCCAGGCATCATTAAAAGAGCACATCCGCCAGGATCTGACTACCGCTATGAAGTCCAAGGACAAGGCGACGACGTCTGCGTTGCGTATGCTGCTGGCAGCTATCCAGGCCGAGGAGACTTCCACCGGTACCCGCACCGAGCTCACCGACGATGACGTTCTCAAGGTTATTGCTCGGGAGATCAAAAAGCGTCGCGAATCCGCAGAGATTTACCGCGACAATGGGCGCGATGAGCTTGCCGACGCCGAACAGTCTGAAGTCGAAGTCTTCGAAAAATATCAGCCACAGCAGTTGGATGATTCCGAACTTGCCGAGTTAGTAGATGGCGTTATTACTGAAGTTTCGGCTGCTGCTGGCGAAAAATTGAGCATGAAGCACATGGGCCAAGTGATGAAGGCTGCAAACGCAAAAGCCTCCGGACGCGCAGATGGTAAGCGCATCTCGGAGGCAGTAAAAGACCGCCTGCAGGGCTAAAAGTTAAACAGGTTACGCAACTCTTCGGTGGCGTTTTCAATTTCCTGTTCTAGGTTGAACTCCAGCGCCGGTGGTTGGCTGCCGCCACCGGTGTTGTTTTCTGTCTGGGTGCCTGGGTTTGACTGGCGGCGTGTTGGCGGGGTGCTGCGGGCTGAGCCATCGGAAATTCGCAAAATTACCACGCTATTAGCTGGTCCTGCGAAATCCGCACTGACTACTCGGCCGGCGGGCATTCCATTGCCAGCCACTCGCTCCGTACGCACTTCTAAACCGGCCTCGGCCAAACGATCCCGCGCTACGGATTCACGCAATCCGCGCACTTCGTTGAGTTTGGCGGCGTCGAGGCCTTCATTAAAAGCTGGATCGTAGTCTTCTGAAACACCACCATTGAGCGCCGGTGGTAGGTTGTTGGCCATGTTGTAGAACGAACGCGCCGGTTCAGTACCACCAAAGAGGTTTCCGTTGCTGCATTGGCGCACTGGGCTGGTGCATAGCGACATCGTGGTGGTGCTGTCGTTGAAGATATACGGTGCCGCTGCGATGCCAGAGTTGAAGGCCAGGAAAGCAGCGGAATAGTTCTCGTTGGTGGTACCCGTTTTGGCTGCCATCGTGCCGGGGAAGCCCTCGGCATTACGAGCGTTGGCGGCGGTACCGGATTTACCGTCCTCGGTCATTGCCTGTGATAACGCATCGGCTGCGTTGGAGTCCATGACGTTTTCGCACGGGGTGCGCTCTAGGTAGACTTCCTGCCCATTGCGGTCATAGACGGCGTCGATTGGATTCGGTTCACACCAGGTTCCGCCGGAGGCCAACGAAGCACCGACATTGGACAGTTCCAATGCGTTGACCGGGGTGGAGCCCAAAACGTAGGAACCAAGGTTGGCGTCTTTCTGGAACTGCGCGATGGAGCGCTCACCGTCGTGCGTGCCTTCTTCTGCGTAGCTGCGCAGTCCTAGGTTTACCGACAGATCTACCACGGCAGGTACCCCGACGCGTTCCATCAGCTGGACGAACGGTGTGTTTGGTGAATGCGCTAGTGCGTCGCGCAGAGTCATGGAATCGGCAAATTCACCGAAGTTTTCCACGCAGTAGCGGTTGGCCGGGCAGTTTGGTGCGCCACCGTGACCCAAACCTTCTGCCTCGTAGCGCGATGGAACCGACATGTATTGTTCGATGCCCATGCCGTCTTCGATAGCAGCGGCAGCAGCAAAAACTTTGAAGACAGAACCTGCGCCGTGGCCGACCAGCGAGTACGGCTGTGGGAGAATCGTTTCCCCGGCTTCTTGGTTCAGGCCGTAATTGCGTGACGACGTCATCGCTAGGATGCGACGAGAATCTTTGCTGGGTTCAATGACATTCATGACCTCGGCGACGCCGTTCGCCTGCGGGTCGGTATAGCTGGAGACCGCCCGCCGCGCTTCATGCTGCACGCCCGGATCTAGAGTGGTGTGGATGTCATATTTTCCGGCAACCAGTTCGTCGGTAGTAATTCCGCGCTCGTCTAGATACTTCAAGGCGTAATCACAGAAAAATCCGGCATCGCCTGCCGCGATGCAACCGTTGGCCAAAGTCTCGGGGGTTTCTAGCACCCCAAGAGGCTCATTCTTAAAGCCATCGGCTGCTTCCTGATCCAAATATCCATGATCGACCATTGCCTGCAAGACGGTATTCCGGCGATCGGTTGCACCGTCTGAGTTGGTGTACGGATTTAAATATTCCGAAGACTGCACCATTCCAGCCAGCATGGCGGCCTGGGGCACCGACAATTCAGCAGCTGAAATACCAAAGTAGGTGCGTGCAGCGGATTCAATGCCGTATGCGTGGTTGCCAAACGGTACCAGGTTCAAATAACCAGCCAGAATATCTTCTTTGCTCAGGCGGTCATCCAAATCGGCAGCGACACGGATCTCACGCAATTTACGCGCAATTGTTTGTTCAATTGCTTCTCGACGCTCTTCGTCGGTGTCGGCGTCGACAAGCAAAGCCCAGTTCTTGGCATATTGCTGGTGGATCGTCGACGCGCCTTGCTGTACGCCGCCGGCTGCAATGTTAGTGGCCAGCGCACGCAGGTAGCCCTGAAAATCGACGCCCTCGTGTTCGTAGAAACGGTTGTCTTCGATCGCGACGATGGCATCCTTCATGGCCTGTGAGATTTCCTCTGGCGGAACCTCATGGCGGCGTTGGCTGAAAAAATTTGCCAACACATTGCCCTCACTGTCATACATGGTGGACACGCCCGGGGCGCCGCCCTCCTGAATGTCGGTGAGATCAGATTCCATAGCCTTTTCGGCACGTGCTGCACTCGCCCCAGTGATGCCGGCAACCGGTGCGATGGCCGCGGCAAAAACCGCAGACACACCGAGCGTCGCCAGCAACATGGTGATCATCGATTTGGAATAAGACACGATAGATACTTTACGCAGTAAAGGTGTGTGGCAAAAGCACTCACACCCCCTGGAAGTGTGACGCATTCGACAAGATTGGTCACGCGCCCTAAACTATCTGGAACACCTCAGCGAAAAATCACGCCCTCGCTGTCAACAATGAGGAGTCGATTCATGCCCGCCACTCCAGGCAACCACCAATACAACTCAAGCTACCGTGGCGCCTACAGCCAGAAAACGGCGAAAATTTCCTCCGCAACTGTCGAGCGTGGTGAGTGGGTAGCCCGGGCCAAGTGCCGCAATGGTGACCCTGACGCATTATTTGTGCGCGGAGCAGAACAACGCAAAGCTGCGCTGATTTGCCGTCACTGCCCCGTGGTCTTGGAGTGTTGCGCCGATGCGCTGGATAACGAGGTGGAATTCGGTGTCTGGGGTGGGCTAACCGAACGCCAGCGTCGGGCCATTTTGCGCAAAAACCCGCATGTAACGGATTGGGCGAGTTACCTTTCCAACGGTGGCGAGTTTTAGGACCGACTGTGCACCCGTCACACTGTGCACCCGTGACCTAGTCGTCGGCGCGGAGCAGGCGGTAGAATTGGGCCCATGAAGAAATGGGAATACGCAACTGCACCTGTCCTTGTCCACGCTACCCAGCAGATTTTGAACAGCTGGGGTGAAGACGGTTGGGAGCTGGTGACCATCATTCCGGGGCCAAACCCAGAAAATCTGGTCGCTTACTTCAAGCGCGAGCTGGTTTAACATGGCCGGCGATGCTGTGAACATTAATGAGCGGCTGGCAGAGCTCGGTATTGAACTGCCAAACGTGGCCAAGCCGTTGGCTGCCTATGTGCCCGCGAAGCGCGTCGGAAAGCAAGTCTGGACCTCCGGCCAGCTGCCGCTTGTCGACGGTCAGCTGCCGGTAACCGGGCTGGTTGGTGACGAAGTTTCTGCTGACGAGGCTTATGGGTTGGCGCGTATCTGCGCTCTTAATGCATTGGCAGCGGTGGATGCAGAAGTAGGGTTGGACAACGTCGCTAGCATTTCTAAGCTGGTCGGCTTTGTTGCCAGCGCGCCGGGGTTTTACGAGCAACCAGCCGTCGTCAATGGTGCATCCGATCTGGTGGGTGAGATTTTTGGTGATGCAGGCCAACACGTTCGATCCGCCGTCGGCGTGGCCGTCTTGCCGAAGAACGCACCGGTTGAAGTAGAGATGGTTGTTGAACTGCGCTAGCTTTTCGTGACCAACAGCGCAGCCGGCAACGGTGGCGTATAGCCGGGAAAACTGGAAGTTCTAGTACGGTAGGAGGCATGAAGCATCCTGCTTATAGTCAGCTTCGTCCCGTAACCCCTTCGGTGGGCGTGGTGCTATGCGCTAACCCGAGTTACGCGGCATTGGAAGGCACTAACACCTGGATTATTCGCGCAGGTGAAGACGATAAAGCAATTGTTGTCGATCCTGGGCCAGAAGATGAAGGTCACCTCAATGTGGTTCGTGGAAAAGCCGGCGAGGTGGGGCTGACGTTGCTGACCCACCGTCATTACGATCACGCCGACAGCGCTGATCGGTTTCGGCAGCTGACCAACCAGCCAGTACGTGCTTTTGACCCAAGCTACTGCATTGGCGGCGAAGCCTTGCAAGACGGCGAAATCATTTCTATTGAGGGAGTAACTCCGCAGGTAGAAGTTGTGCACACACCGGGGCATACCTCGGATTGTGTGTGCTTTTTTGTGTGGTCGTCCACCCCACACGAATCCCAACTTGAAGGCATCATTACCGGCGATACCATCGCTGGGCGCCACACTACGATGATTTCCGAGACGGATGGCGACCTCGGACAATACCTGGATACGCTGCGTATGTTGCAGAACCGAGGGCAAGGGGTGCCACTTCTGCCAGGGCATGGGCCGGACCAAGACAATGTGGCTGAGTGGGCCGAAAAATATTTGGAACGTCGGCAGTACCGTCTGCAACAAATCCGAGAACTGCGCGCTGAGCATGGTAATGATGTGGAATTACAGACGTTGATTGATGCCATGTACCAGGATGTGGATCCGGTGTTGCGGCATGCAGCAGAACAGTCGACCAGGGTTGCGTTGCGGTATTTGGATGAGCAGAGCGCCGAGGCGCAGGCTTAACTCCTGGAAGTGCAGCTGTGGCCATAGGACACGCCATGCCGGGGCTGCTGAAGTTAAAAATAAGAAAAGCGCTAGTCGGATGTGTTTCCGCTAGCGCTTTTTTCTGCAAGCTCTGGCTAGGTGCTAGGTGCTTAGTTTTTCCCGCCCGAACTTGCTTAACGAGGCTTGGGAAGCGAATTCTGCTTAACGGGCGCGACGTGCGAGGTGTTCGGTATCGACGATGAGCACGGACTTGCCCTCCAGGCGAATCCAGCCACGGTGTGCGAATGTCGCGAGAGCTTTGTTCACTGTCTCACGGGAAGCACCGACCAGCTGCGCAATCTCTTCCTGGGTCAGGTCGTGGTTCACGCGTAGTGCTCCACCTTCCTGGACACCGAAACGGTTAGCCAGTTGCAATAGGGTCTTGGCCACGCGACCAGGCACATCGGTGAAGATCAAGTCCGCCAAGGAAGCGTTAGTGCGGCGTAGACGGCGAGCGAGTACGCGCAGTAACTGTTGTGCAATCAGCGGATGGTCAGAGACCCATTTCTGCAGCATCTCTGAATTCATCGTGGCCGCGCGGACTTCGGTAACACAAACTGCGGAAGAAGTACGTGGGCCAGGATCGAAGATGGACAGCTCGCCGAACATATCGGAAGGCCCCATGACCGTCAGTAGATTTTCGCGGCCATCTGGGGCGTGGCGCGCGAGTTTAATCTTGCCGGAAGTGATGATGTACAGGCGATCGCCCGGCTCACCTTCCTCAAAAATGGTGGTTCCCCGCGGATATTTGACGGTTTCCATCTGCTCGATGAGGTTGTCGACTGCTTCTGGGTCGACACCCTGGAAAATACCCGCGCGCGAGAGAATCTCGTGTACTTCTTCCACTTCTGACTCCTTGGACTAGCTTCGGTTAGCTGAAATAGCTGTAGTAATATACCCCACCTTAGTGGGCTGACTGCATTGGCGGGTGCAAATGCGAAGATTGATTATATTTACGCTTTTGTCACACCGCTAGGGTTCTCCGCTGCGCTAGCCAAAACCCCCGCTTCTAGCTTTTCCATTGCCATAGCAAAAACAGCTAAGGCGATGGGAACGATTATAGTGAGAGCAATCATGCCTTCATTCTAGTAAACGCGACCTACTTTTGTGGTGCTCGCATCGCACATTCTCGTGGTCGGGTGTTGTTTCGGCAGGTTATGGCTTTGTCTGGGGCCCGTGTGACGTGGCTGTATTAGTCTAGTGCATGATGAATAAACAGATCGCACTTATTAGTGTTATTGGCCTTGTGCTTAGCGTCGCGGTGGGCTTTGGTGCTTATGCCATGCTGCATAGTTCCACAGGTCACGTCGCGGGAGAAACGGCTGTAAGTAATAAAGCTGAGAGCCCAGCTGGCGAGGCAATGAAGGGTTCCGTGTCTCAGGATGAGGGGGCGGGCTTACGACGCCCGGCCTGTCCGAGCTTGGAAATTCCTGGTGCGCAAGTGCAGCTGCCGTGTTTATCGGAGCAGGCAGTGACCGACGTTGACAAAAATGATGAACTCTCAACTGATGAGAAGAACGAGGCCATTGGCGGCGATGCCGGTGCGGCTGGCGACGAAATTACTGTTGTGAATGTGTGGGCTTGGTGGTGCCAGCCTTGCCGGGAGGAAATACCTTATCTGCAGGAAGTCCAAGATAAGCACCCTGAATGGCAGGTCGTCGGCGTGCACGCCGATAAAAACGCGAAAAACGGCGCCGGGATGCTGGATGAAATGGGCGTAGATTTTGTCAGTTACCAGGATTCTCACAATACCTTTGCTTCCGAACTCGGTTTACCTGGCGTGATTCCGATTACCATTGTGTATGTAGGAAACGAGCAGAGGAAAGTGTTTGTCCAACCATTCCGCTCAACAGAGGAAATTATCGAAAGCATAGAAGGTGTTTTGTAGTGATAGCGAACTCTGATCATCCTGGCTGCAACATTGCAGTCCAGCCAGAGCAAGCTCCACAATGGTTAGGGAAACTCGCCGGGCTGCACGAAGATAGCCTGCAGAAGTATCTGCCAAACCGAAGTGCAGAGGAATTCAATCTGCCAAAGCCGAAAACCATCAAAAAGGCTGCGGTGTTAATGCTGTTTGGGGGCTCCCAAGCCCCTGCTGGCGACGGTGGTGCCCCGGACGATGCCACAGTCTTATTGACCCACCGCCACCCCGGGATGCGTAGCCATTCAGGCCAAATTGCTTTTCCTGGTGGCCGGATTGATAACACCGATCTTTCGCCGGTTGATACTGCGTTGCGGGAAGCCTGGGAAGAAACGGGGTTGAACCGGAACAACGTGACCCCGCTGAAGCAATTTAATGAGCTGGCTATTCCAGTGACAGGAAACCAGGTGCACCCTGTGTTGAGCTACTGGGATAAGCCATCCGAAGTCGCCGTGACTAGCCCGGAAGAAGCAGATGATGTTTTCACTGTCCACGTCGGCGAACTATTAACTCCGGAAAATCGGTTTGTCATTGGCCACGGGAACTGGGTCAGTCCGGCCTTCCGGGTGCGGGATTATGTGATCTGGGGGTTTACCGCAGGATTATTGAATGCGGTTTTCCACTATTCGGGGTGGGAACGAGATTGGAATAAGACAGATGTTTTCGACTTGCGCGAAAGCTTAGCAAAATCGCGTAATAATGAAGCGCTTCGTTAGCGGTGGCTGGCGCAGGAAGCGAGTAGGATTTCCCCGTGGCAGAATCAATTTTCGTTGACCTTATTATTCTTCTGGTCATTGTGACCAGTATTGGCATCGGTTGGCGGCAAGGCGCAATTGCGTCCATCCTGTCTTTCATCGGAGTGATCTCCGGATTAATCATTGGAGGCGCCGCCGCGCCGATGCTGATGGGACTGACTGAGCACACATTGGCGCGCTTTGTTTTGGCGATCGGCAGTCTAGTTGTGAGTGCTGGTATTGGCCATTTAGTAGGTATTTCGCTTGGGCTGAAATTGCGCGAAAGCATGCGCCTGAAATCATTACAGACGGTGGATTCTGCGATCGGTTCGGTGGCCCAAGCCGTGGCTGTTTCAGTCTTGATCTGGCTGGTGTCGATCCCGCTTGTGACCGGTACTAGCGGTGCGTTTAGCCAGATGTTACGTAGCTCTGCGGTGCTTAGTGCGATGAATTCGCTAGCGCCAGAACGCGCGGGGCAACTGCCAGCCCAGATTTCAGCGATGCTCAACGAATCTGGGCTGCCGCCACTGGTGTCTCCGTTTGAAAACCACCCGGAACCCCACGAAGTTGAAGCCCCACGTATCAACGTCGACAATGAACAGATGGTGCATGCTGTGCGCCCTTCGGTCATTCATGTGATGGGAGAATCCGATCAGTGCCGCAGGCGGTTGATGGGCACGGGGTTTGTGGCGCAGGATGATTATATTCTCACCAACGCCCATGTAGTTGCCGGAACCCAGAGCGTACGCGCTGATACCGTGGTCGGGCTCCGTGATGCTGAGGTGGTTTACTACAACCCAGACATTGATATTGCGGTACTGCATGTTCCGAACCTAGGGTTACCAGTTCTGCCATGGGCAGAACAGCCAGCATTAAGCGGTGACGATGCAGTGGTGATGGGCTTTCCACAATCCGGGCCCTTTGAGGCTTCGCCTGCACGTGTGCGGGACCAGATCCGGATTTCCGGCCCTGATATTTATGCTCAAGGCCGGGTAGAACGTGAAGTTTATACACTGCGCGGAAATATTCGACAGGGAAATTCTGGCGGGCCAGTCACCACTGATGACGGGCGCGTGATCGGCATGGTTTTTGGTGCTGCAGTGGATAACTCAGATACCGGCTATGCCCTGACCGCTGAAGAAGTGCGCCAGCAAGTTGGCGAGTTCGGTGCCTTGCGCGCACCAGTAGAAACCGGTGCTTGTGTTGCTCAGTAGCCGGTTGGCAGGTATGCCGTTTTAGTTTTCATGCTTTATTAACGACCGTCCTGGCTGCTGCCAGTACTGGTTAGCTCTGCCTGTTGCCACTGTTTAATTTGTTCACGCACCATCCGCACGAATGCTTGGGGGCGCTCTATATGCGGTAGGTTTTTTGTTCCCTGCATAGTCACGGCGGTCCAAGGAGCGCGCATGCGTTGTGCGCTGCGTGCCGTGAGTTTTTTCCACAGGCTTTGATCCGCGTGCACCATGGTTACGGGCACCTTTACCGGCTGATCCAGCCAACTACCAGAACCAAAACTGAGCAAGTGCCGGTTATGCTGTAGAGCCACCGCACGGGTGTGGCCAATCTTAGATGCCCGCACACGCAGGTTTAATTCGCTAGCAAATTCCGGAGTGTCGTGGAATTCTGCGGTGGTTTCGCTGCGCAAATTGCGCCGGTATAACCATTCGAATCGTTGGGGAAACGGCAGGTAGAAAAAGGATGGCAAACGCATGATCGCGGCGCGCAGCAGAATCCATAAAAAATTCCAGGGTTGGGTTTGCACGGTTTTTCGAAGATCGACCGGGTGCGGGCTGGCGATGGCGATGAGACCACGGACCTGGTCTGGATATTTGCTAGCAAGCGCCCAGCTTAGAGCACCGCCAACGTCGTAGCCTATGAGATAAGCGGAATCGTATCCCAGCGCCGAAATGATGCCAGAAATTTGCCCGGAATCGCTGCGAATATCTTGGCCTGCGGAAACCGGTGGATGGTCCGACATGCCGTAGCCACGTAAATCCACAGCGACGACGTGGAAGCCGGCGTCGGCAAGTTCTGCGATGATGTGGCGGTATTCAAACCAACCACTAAAGGCCCCGTGTAACAACATAATCAGCGGATCAGTAGTGGAACCGGCGCTGACGGTGTGCAAACGGAGGCCATGAGTATGAACGTGTCCGTGCTGGAATGGACCGTCTAATTCAACGATGGACGGCGAAAGCTTAGCGGAACGTTTGGGCATGCCCACACTGTACCCCAGGCACCTAAGCCTGGGGTGGTGGCATAGCTGGGGTTTATGAGATTAGGTGTACATTCCCGATGGGCCTTCCAGCGATTTGCTGGCCGAACCCGGACGAAGCTTCTTCAGCTCGCCTACTGATTCAATGGTTGCTTTTGGCGCTTGGATCTTCTTTACCTTCTTTACACCAATCAGCGCGACGACGGCTGCAATAACCAACATCACCAGGAAGACGATGAGAAATGCTGCCCAGCGCTGCAGCCACAGGTGGGCCAGCAGTTCTGCGAGGAAGAAGAACAAGAAAAACGAGCTATACAAGGCGACGGTGCCTGCTACGGCAAACATGCCACCGCCGATAGCGCCCTTTTTTGCTTCACCGGCAAGCTCCGTTTTGGCAAGCTCAATCTCTGCGCGTACCAGGCTAGAGATTTGGGTAGTGGCATTAGAAACTAAATCGCCGATAGAAGTTTCCCCTGGTTTGGCGGTATCAGCATCACTTAAAGGGATTGAATCCACTTTTGGGTTAAAATCATCGGTGCCATCGGTGAAAAGTCCTTGCTTGCTCACGCTATACCTTCCCTTGCTTTTCGCAGAATATTCGCAGAAATCGTGTGTTGGTTAATAATTGTACGTCGTATGGCTCTAGCTGTGGAGTTTAGGTATCTCCCGGTGTTTTCTGTGAGTGCTTGCGCTGTCTCCAGGACAGATGCTTCCTGCTTGTTTGGTGCATAACACTTGCTAAGCAGGGTCCCTGCGGTGATTAATGCGATGACTCCAGCGAGCAGGCCAGCGCCGATGCCGATTTCTTTTGCTCCGGGCATTTGGAACAGTGGTGCCGGATCTTTGAAACTGCGGATTTCCCAGCCACGTTCTAGGGCAAGCTTTTTTAGTGGGCGGTCCGGGTTAACTGCAACCGGGTTACCCACTAGTTCCAGCATGGGCGCATCCGTCACAGAGTCGGAATAAGCAAAGCTTTGTTGCAGTTCATAGCCGTGTTTGTCGACAAGCGTCGTGATCGCTTCGGCTTTTGCCGTGCCTTTGCAATAAAACTCGACTACCCCGGTGAACGTGCCGTCAACAATTTCCAGTTCGGTGCTGATGACCTCGGTGATGCCAAGCTCTTCCGCGATCGGTTCCACGAGCTGCCGGGCCGATGCTGAAATGATAATGACCTCGTGGCCTGCTTTTTTGTGAGCTTGGACCAGTTCCCGGGCTTCGCTATAAATCGCTGGGGTCAGCACGTTGTGCATGGTCTCGCGTACGATTTCGCGGACTTGTTTTTCTGACCAACCGGTGATCATGGAGGTCAGTTGGTCGCGGGTGGAGTCCATTTGCGTGCTGGATTGCCCAGCGAGCATATAGCTGGCTTTTGCTAAAGATAGGCTCAGTGCATCCTGCGGGGTGATCAGTCCGTTGTGCAGGAATTCGCGGCCGTAAGCAAACGCAGAAGAGGTGGCAATAATCGTTTTGTCCAGGTCAAAAAACGCTGCCACTTGACCGGGCTGCGCCTCGGTGTCGCTGGCGGCGGTGCTGTGAGAATTGTCCATGAAGACCTGCCGTAAAACGTATGTGATTGTTGGGGTAAAAGTTAACAATTGTTGCCTGCTGTTACAAGAACTATCTTAGTTGGCTTATCTCTGCAATGTTTGGGCTTGTTACAGATTGGATGGTGGGGTGAAGGATTTTAGGGGGAAGCAGCAGGGTTTTTGAGGGTTATTCACAGTTATCTAGTTGATAAGGCCACAAATTCGGCGGGTTGTCCACAGAATCACCCCAGGTCATTGAGCTTCTATTCCATTCCGGCTTGGCTAGAGACCATGAGCGCACAAGATTCATCCATCGTCATCGCCATTGCAGATCCCACTCTGCGTACTGAGGCGATTCATATTGCGGCAGCCACCGGTCATCGGGCGGTCACAGCCACTGATGAACGCGATATCTACCGGCTTGGTGCACGGGCCGAAGCAATCATTCTTGATGCTGATTACGCCGATCTTTTGACGGAATCTGCTGCACGCCGCGACCAGCAGAGCAGCCCTATTTATCTGGTGTGTTTAGATCCGGGGCCGGTCGACGAACAACTAGTCCGCGATTGTGGCGCGGAAGTCGGGTACGTGATTCCTTCACAAAACAAAGAATTTCTCATTACTTTAGGAGAACAATCGCGCCCCGCAGAGGCACAGACACCCGCACCCCGCCCCAGGGCAGCTACGGCATTGCCCAATTCCGCACGTTTGCAGCGCCCCTTGTCCAACCGCATTTCTGAGCAACATTATCCAGCACAGTTTGCACCGCCGCAGTCTGCATCACAACGCCACCCACACTTGACCATCGCGGTGCTCTCATCCGGCGGCGGAGCTGGAGCTTCGACGGTGGCAGCAGCGATTTCCCGGGTGGCTGCACATGAAAACGTTGGTGCAGTAACGCTGATTGATGCAATTGATCATTCTGGCGGTTTGGACCTGCTGTTGGGGATTGAAAAACATGATGGATTGCGGTGGCCAGATTTGAACTTGGGTGACGGCCGCGTCAATGCCAGCGACCTCCGTGCCTGTTTGCCTACTACCGATGACGGTATCGCCGTGTTGACCGAACGACGCACTAATGACGGAACAGCAAGTTTTGGCGACCGGGAAGAAATTGAAACTGTGCTTTCCACGCTGCACAGCGAACCCGGGCTTTCCGTTATCGATGCTAATCCCTGGCACATTCCGCGTTCGATTGATGCGGCAGTGTTGATCTGCCCGGCAGAGCTACGCTGCGCGGCCCGAGCAGCACATTTAAGCACGCAGTTGTCTGGAACGCATACCCCACACAGCCTGGTGGTCCGGCACCGCCAGTGGTCAGCACTCAGTATCGAGGAAATGGAAAACCTTGTACGAAGCCAGGTCATTGCAGAAATTGGCACCATCAAACGTCTGACAAAAAGCACTGAGAGCGGTGGGCTGCCAGACAGAATTCCGAAACCACTGTCGATCGTCGCTCGCGCTGTACTCGCGGAATACGGGTGGAATACCGCCGAGACTCACTAACTCCACATCTCATCTATTAGATGCGCAGACATCAGCCGTCGGCTGCAGGCGTGAGTGTTCTCGAAGACCAAAACCTCTATGAACTGAAAGTGAAATTATGTCCGTTGCACCGCACATAGTCGAGACAATCCAGCGTCGGGTTGCTACCGAACCCAGTCTTGTCGACGACCCTGCCCAGCTAGCCCGCTTGATCCGTAAAGAATCGGGAGTGATAAGCGATTTCGACGTATTAGAAATTCTACGGAAACTGAAAAATGACACCGTCGGCATCGGCGTTTTGGAACCTTTATTATCGCTAGCTGGAGTGACCGACATTGTTGTGAATGGTCCCGAATCCGTATTTTTTGATCGAGGCGACGGTCTAGAAAAAGCTGAAATTGAGTTTTGCGACGATGAAGAAGTCCGAAGACTAGCAGTACGATTGGCTAGCCTATGCGGTCGGCGATTGGATGATGCCCAACCGTGTGTGGACGGCAGGATTCGTCGGGAAGAAGGTATTGCACTGCGATTTCATGCAGTGCTCAGCCCACCAGCGCAACAAGGCACTTGTATTAGTTTGCGAGTTTTGCGTTCGCATTCTGCAAGCTTGGACTCGTTATTTCAGCACGGCAGCTTGGACGAATATTCCAGACAGTATCTGCGTGAGGTTATTGCACAGCGTCGTTCTTTTCTTATCGTTGGTGGAACCGGTAGCGGGAAAACTACCTTGCTTTCTGCTTTGCTCAGCGAAATTGCCCCGCAACAGCGTCTGGTTTGCATTGAAGATACCCCAGAACTGACTCCCAACCATCCGCACGTGGTCAACCTGACTGCACGAGGTGCTAATAGCGAAGGGGGTGGTGCGATCAGCATTTCTGACCTGTTGAAACAGGCTCTGCGTATGCGGCCAGATCGAATTATCGTTGGCGAAATTCGTGGGGCTGAGGTCGTAGATTTGTTGGCTGCGCTGAATACTGGCCACGACGGTGGCGGTGGAACTTTACACGCTAACCGGCTCACAGAAGTGCCTGCACGACTGGAAGCACTGGGCGCTCTTGGTGGGTTAGAACGTATGGCTTTGCATTCGCAGCTCACTGCTGCCGTGGAAGTGGTGCTGGTGATGCAGCGCCGCCCCGATGGAACCCGCCGGCTAGCGCAGATTGGTCAATTGCAGGCAGATCCTTTACGGATCGAGACTATCTGGGAATACGGCGACAACGATTCGGATAACGATGATCATCTGCAGGACGCCGATCCGTGTGGCGTGGATACTCATGACAGTATTTCTGCTGAGGTGCCAGCATGAGCGCAGCAATAATAGTGCTCGCAGTAGCGGTGGCCTTGCATCCTGGTTCGGCAAGTGCGCGCATCGGTACGACATCCACAGCGCTGGTTTCGAAAGAATTTTTGCTAATGATCGCTGTGGTTTTCCTGGTAGTGACCGTGCTTATGGCAGTTGGCACCATAGCATTGGCGCTTGCCGGTGCGATGGCAGCGGCAACGGTGATCATCACTATGCGACAGCACATGCGTCGACGCCGGATTATCGCTGATACCAAGTCATTGGGGGCCTATATTGGCCAATTGGCAGCAGATATTGATTCTGGAGCACACCACTTTCACGCAGTGGAAACCGCAGCGTCCCAGCTACCGGAAGATGCCTCCCCACGAGTACGCACGGTGGCAGAATCTGCAGCCGCGCAAGCCAGATTTGGCCACAGCCCGGCGTATGCTTTCGCCCAGCACAGTTCTTCTGAATTACCGCAATTACAGAGGTTATCGGTGTTGTGGCACGCGGCAGGACGTCACGGCATCGCACTGTCCGGGTTATTAGATTCTGTGCATCGAAGTATCGATGGTGCCAACCGGCATCGCAGCGCTACTGAGGCGAGTCTGCAAGGACCACAGGCGACAGCGGTAATTCTCACGTGCTTGCCACTGGCAGGAATCCTCATGGGAATCGCCATGGGTGCAGCCCCACTAAGGTTCTTGCTTACGACGAACTTAGGCGGTATTGCCCTGGTTACTGGTGTCGGATTGGCTTGCACAGGATTCGTTTGGTCTCGGAAAATTACCGCGAAAGCGGTGGGGGAGACGTCATGACGGAGCCCGTAATCCTCGCTACAGCGCTCGTCATTCTGGCTACAGCCTTGTGCATTCCCGCTGCGCCTGTCACCGGCAGAGTGGGATGTGGGACAAGCACAACGAAAAACCCGCGAGAGCCACCGAAAAAACTGCACCCTATGCACATCGCTGCTGATATCGAACTGTTTGCGGCCTGCGTGGAATCCGGGTTAGCGCTGCATATTGCTACCAGTGTGGTAGCAGAAGCTGCAGCCAATGATACTGCGCCGGTATGGCAGGCAGTCAGCCAGCTGGAAGCCGTGGGCATTGCTGATCGCGAAGCTTTTCGTGGGATGCGTGCGCATGAGGGGTTCGCAGATCTGGCGGCGATTATTGAATCAGCTCGGCATTCCGGGGCGCGTATCGCGCCACGTTGTCGTGAATTAGCTGCCAACTTGCGTGCGGATGCCACAGATCATGCCCGGGCAGCTGCAGAACGTGCAGGGGTGTTAATTGCTTTGCCTCTCGCGGTGTGCTTTTTGCCCGCGTTCATTGTCCTTGGCCTGGCCCCAGTCGTTATCAGCTTGGCAACAGACCTGCTCGCCACCACACCGGGGTGAAGCAAAAGACCATTTCAGAAGACCATTTCATCTGACTCAAAGGAGACAAAATGACTACACGATTTCGGACTTCCCACACGAAACAACCAGATAACATTCTCGATGCCACATCGCAGCCTAACCAAGGCGCTCAGTGTGCTGGAAACGACGATCTCGCAGCACACACGACGACACGGAAAACGAAGGGCGGAGTGCGAATGCTCGTCGACGATTCCGGCATGAGCACGATTGAATACGCCATGGGATCGTTAGCTGCTGCCGCACTGGCTGCGGCACTGTACCTTGTGGTCAGCAGTGGGGGAGTGACTGATGCAATCGAATCGATTATCACTGATGCGCTGTCTGATACCCCGTCCTAATCCGAGACGACGCGCAGGCTGGCCGCAGGCAGGGCCTTTCGGCAATGACCGTGGTTCAGTCACCATTGAAGCCGCGTTTGCATTGGCCGCGCTGGTGATTGTGACAGCACTAATCATTGGAGCGATTGCAACGGTCAGTGCACACATCTCGGCACTGGATACAGCAAGCGCGGCTGCTCGTGCGCACGCGATTGGGGTGGATTACCAACCGTCAGGAAATGCACAGATCAGTGTGCAGGAGTCAGCCGGGTTGGTGACAGTAACTGCGGAGGTTCCCGCGGTATTCGGAACTCGCAGCGCTAGCGCAATATACCCTGTGGAGACGCGATGACGATGCACAACCACGGTGACAGCAGCCTTTATCGCCGGTTCCGGCATGCTCGCGATGATGATGGTTATGCGACCGTAGCAGCCATCGGAATCATTCTGGCCATTGCGGCCGTGGCCTTGGCACTGGTTGGCGTGGCAAGCCATGTCGTCGCACGGCACCAAGCCCAGCTGGCGGCGGATATGGCGGCGGTTGCTGCAGCCGAAGGTTTGTCACGAGGTGATCTGCCGTGCCCTGTTGCACAACGCATCGCAGGGCTAAACCATGCCAGTGTGGTTTCTTGTCGGACAGATAACCGCGATGTGCTCTTAGAAGTTACCGCAGGCGTATCCGTCACGGGTGTGCATGCGAAAGCGCGTGCCGGGCCTGTTTAATATCGGGTAATGCAGTGCAAATTGCGAGTTAAGTTAACTGGCTGCACTGGCATCCAGGGAAATGAGCAGTGCATCCAGCACCTTGATAGCACCGGCTTTGTTGAGCGGCTCATTACCGTTACCGCATTTCGGTGATTGCACGCAGGAGGGACAGCCGTGGGCACAAGTGCACGCGGATACCGCTTGCAAGGTAGCGGCAATCCAGTTGCGGAAGCGGCGAAACCCCTCCTCGGCAAAGCCCGCTCCGCCTGGATAGCCGTCGTAGACGAACACCGTTGGTAACTGGGTATCAACATGCAATGCAGTGGAAACACCGCCAATATCCCAGCGGTCGCACGTGGCCAGCAGCGGTAACAAACCAATAGCGGCATGCTCGGCAGCATGCAAGCTACCAGGAATATCGGCTTCTTCCACCCCGGCGGCAGCCAAAGCTCGTGGGCTAATGGTGTAAGCCGCTGCCTGCGTAAACAGGCGTTGTCGCGGCAAATCTAAAGGTACTTGTTCTGCGATGGAACCATCAGGAAGCCGCACCATAAAGCCGGTGACTTGGTCAATGACCTCCACATCCACCAATGCGACTGAAACATCAGGAGACAATTGTCGTACATGATCATTGGGTGGGCTGGAGACAATACGGATTTGGGTATCGGAGAGTGCTTGCGTGGAATAATCAGGTTGCTCTGGACGGGCAACAGCGATGTAATCGTCGAAATCCAAATCGTCGATAAGAAAACTTTCCCCTTGGTGCAAATACACCGCGCCGGGATGCAGCTGGCTGGCAGCGCGTGCGGAATCCACTGTGCCCAACAACCGTCCGTCAGACGAATCCACAATCATGACTTGTTGGCCGGAACCACCTCGGATATCGACAGCCGAGTGTGCAGTATCAGGGCGCAATCGGCCTTCCGGAAGCGGCGCGGCAAACCAACCTTGTGCCCGCGCTCGCAAAAAACCGCTGTCCGTTAAACGCTGTACGACATCATGGGCTTGCCACTGTTCAATATCGAAGGCGGAAAGAGGCTTTTCCACGGCCGCGCAATAAACGTGACCTTCCAGGACATAGGGATTTGTTGGATTAAATACGCTGGTCTCAATTGGACGTTCCAAAAGTGCTGCTGGGTGATGAACCAGATAGGTATCCATCGGGTCATCGCGGGCAACGAGCACAACTAAGGAACCTTGCCCCCGGCGCCCAGCCCGGCCTGCCTGCTGCCAGAAAGAGGCCACAGTGCCGGGAAAACCAGCCCCAATTACCGCATCAAGCCCGCCTACATCAATGCCTAGTTCGAGAGCAGATGTTGTAGCCACGCCCAACAACTGGCCGTTGTCTAAATCGTGTTCCAATTTTCGCCGATCCTCGGCTAAATAACCGGCGCGATAAGAAGCGATTCGGGCGGCGAAGTCCATGCGACCACGTGCACTGAGTTCTTCAGCACAACGCAAAGCGGTGGTTTCTGCTTGTCTTCGAGAACGCACGAACGTCAATGTGCGGGCACCCGCGGCGACCAAATGCGCCATGATCGCCGCGGCCTCCGTCGAAGCGGCGCGCCGGACCGGTGCGCCATTCTGGCCCGAGATATCGTCGCGGAAACCCGGTTCCCATAAAGCCACGGTGCGCGTTCCCTGCGGGGAACCGTCGTCCGTAACCCCCTGCATAGCCCGCCCGGTGAGACGCTGAGCCTGGGCGACTGGATCTGCTGAGGTTGCGGAAGCACAGATAATCGTCGGTTCTGAACCGTAGTGGGCGCATAACCGCAGAAGTCGGCGAAGCACCAAGGCGACGTGGGAGCCAAACACTCCGCGATAGGTATGGCATTCGTCAATGATGATGAATTCTAAATGTCGTAATACCCGCGCCCAGCGTTGGTGAGCACCCAACAAGGAAGCATGCACCATATCCGGATTGGAAAAGATAAAACGCGAAGACTCACGGATTCCCGCCCTGGATTCTGCGGGGGTGTCGCCGTCATACGGCGCTGGGGCGATTGTCGATAAGTACGGCAATCCCTCCGCCGCTGCACGAAGTAAGCGTTGGATCGATAACAGCTGATCTGACCCCAGCGCCTTTGTTGGGGTCAGATACAGTGCACATGCTGTGCGGTCGGTGCCTAAACGAGAAAGCACCGGAAGTTGGTAGCCGAGTGATTTTCCCGAGGATGTGCCGGTGGCAATCACTGTATTTTGCTTGGAGTGAATTGCCTCAGCGGCTTCCGCCTGGTGGCTAAATAATCGCGTAATACCCCGATCCTCGAGTGCCGTGCGCAATGCCGGGCTGACCCAATCCGGCCATTCCGCATAGCGGGCAGTTCGCGCCGGGATCACACGCTGGTGGGTCAGGGTGGAATTGGGGAATACGGATACGAGTTCGTCGAGAAGCTCTCGACCAAAAGTTGTATCCGGCTGCTCAAAAGCGCCCATTTCTACCCCCTTGTGGGTGTGCTTGACGGGGTTTTCTTGAATATATTTCTTAAGAGTATCTTCTGCGCCGAAATCGTGCGAGACTAATTCCTGAACGCGGTTTCTAGGTTAGTTCGAGAAGTGCTCGCAGCAAGGTTAGATTCGCGGACACTTTGCAGATCCGTCGCCAAAAGAAAAGGTTTTAACATGGCAAAAGGAACCGTTAAATGGTTTAACGCTGAAAAAGGTTTCGGCTTCATCGCTCCGGAAGATGGCTCGAAGGATGTCTTCGTGCACTACTCCGAGATTCAGGGCAACGGATTCCGTAGCCTGGAAGAAAACCAGCAGGTTGAATTTGAAGTCGGCGAAGGCGCTAAGGGCCCACAGGCTCAGCAGGTTGTAGCCCTCTAATTTGGGTGGCCTGTAAGGTCACGCAAACACCGGGAAAATAACGTCGGGATTCCCCGGCATGTAGCCTCGGTAAATCTTGCCGAATAAGCAAGAAAAACATCACCCAGCATTGCCACAAGGCATGCTGGGTTTTTGCTTTAGTGTAGAAGCACCATATATTACTGTGTAAACGAAGTAGCGCACTAGTACTCCGCACGCTAATTAAGCACGAAAGAGACGTGATCCCGTGGCAGGCAAGACGCTCGTTATCGTCGAGTCACAAACCAAAGCAAAAAAGATCCAACCCTACTTAGGTAACGACTACCTGGTCGAAGCCTCCGTGGGGCACATTCGTGATCTGCC
>NZ_LZMN01000013.1:0-11347 GCF_001665955.1 Corynebacterium sp. EPI-003-04-2554_SCH2473622
CGGATCAGTTGTCTGAGGCCACCCGTGAGCGCATTATGGCGGCTGCGAAAGCCCGCGGCTACCCGGGGCCGGACCCGACGGCGCGTTCGTTGCGCACCAAACATGCTGGTTCCTGGGGTGTGGTGCTGACCGAACATCTGTCTTATGCCTTCGAGGACATGGCTTCGGTGGATTTCCTGGCCGGAATTGCCGAGTCCACCCACGGCACCGATTTTTCGTTGACTTTGATTCCCGCGGGCCCGGACACGCTTGCCGACGCCACCACTAACGCAGCCACCGCAGCCGTGAACCAGGCCGGGGTGGATGGTTTCATTATTTATTCTGTGGCTGCGAATGATCCCTATTTGCGGGCTGCCCGTGCGCGTGGGTTGCCGGTGGTGGTGTGTGACCAGCCGACGGATTCCGGCGCGCCGTTTGTGGGCATTGATGACGACGCCGCGATCCGCCCGGCCGCCCGCGCCGTGTTGGAAGCGGGCCACCGGCGCATCGGTGTGTTGTCGATCCGGCTGTTCCAGCAGCGTGTTGATGGGGCTGTGGCTGCCGCCGATATTCCTGGGGCAGACATGCACGTGCAGCGCGGGCGGGTGTCCGGGGTATTGGATGAGTGTCGGCGCGCCGGGCTGGATCCGGCGCAGATCCCGGTGATTTCACGGCATATTAACGACGCCGATAATGCGCGCAGTGCCGCCCGCGAGATGCTGGACACGCACCCGGAGCTGACCGCGATTATCTGCACTACTGATTCCATGGCTTTGGCAGTGTTAAATGAGGCCCGTGAGCGCGGGATTTCGGTTCCGGAACAGCTTTCGGTGACTGGTTTCGACGGTATCGCGGAAGCTCGGCATGCTGGTTTGACGACGATCATCCAGCCGAACAAAGCCAAAGGGGCTGCGGCCGGGCGTGTGTTGCGTGGGCTGATCGACGAGCCGGATAGTACGCCTGTGCGCAGGATTTTGGGGACTTCGCTATATCCCGGTTCTACGGTGGCTCTGCCACATAATTAGAACATGCTTGCTATGGAAATTGCGCAGAATCTGTAGTTATGTGAGCGGTAGAAGGCAGAATATCGACGTGATGGAAAGGAGGAAATGATGGCCGTTCGCCATATCCATCTGACAGAAGAAGAAGCCGCCCGGCAATTACAGGATTTAGAGGCAAGCGTGGAAGGTGGAATCGAAGAATTTGAAGCACGCGCTTACACGTATAGCCTTTCGCCGAAAGAAGCGGGTGTGTGGGACCGGATTGAAACTTTAAGGTGGTTGCTTGGCATTGAGTAGTGCTGATGAAAAATTGTTAGAGGCTAAAGCTGATGAGCTGGCTTGGACATTGACGGATGCGCTGGAATATTTTGCTGACAATGACTTTGTTCTTGAAACCGTGATTGCGCAATCCGCACGCGGTGATTCCATTGTTATTCAGTTCGCGCAGAAAGAAGACTTACCCAAAGTGGTGAAGTTGAAGTCTCGGGGGTGGCCGGTTTTAGGCCTGGGGATGAAGATTAATTGCACTTGGGATTCTCAAGGGAAGCATCTAGCGGTTGAGAAGTCCTCGATTCGTGTGATGCCTTATGGCAGTGATACCGAAGCACCGTTGTTTCGTGTGGAGTACGTCAAGGATCAGGATTCTCACCGCCCGAGTTCGCACATTCATGTCCATGCGCATCGTGATGAGTTCACGCATCTCATGGGCTTTGCTTCCAAATTTGATGTTGAGCGGACAAAGAAAGTGCGTAATTATTTTCGGCGGGGCACGCGGCTATCAGAATTGCATTTCCCTACTGGTGGGCATCGCTTTCGGCCATGCTTGGAAGACGTCTTGGAAATGCTGCGCGTGGAGTTCAAGCTTGATGTTGATAACAGTAAATGGCAGCAACACCTACGTACAGCGCGTGAAAACTGGCGCAGAACACAGCTGGCTGCAGCGGTAAGGGATTGCCCGGATGAGGCGCTCCGTGTACTTGTCGACGAATACGGGATGCCGGAGCCAATTGGTTGGACATTGCCGGAATTCGACACGGCTTGGCAGAAAAAGTTTGCCCGCAGCTAACCGGCTGCACGTAGCAGATTGCATAAAGTTGCCGTGTCAACTGCATGTTCTTCTCCCGTGATCTGTTATTGAAAATTGCACCCAGCCCCAGTGTGTTCTGCTTCTTAGAATTGGGATTTTGCACAAAGCAGAATCCAATTATGACAAGGAGAGTGCACATACATGCGCGCTGTAACCATCCATGCTGCCGGCGATATCCGTGTTGAAAACGTCGCCGATTCACAACTAGAAAAACCTACCGACGCCGTCATCAAAGTTGCGGCGGCTTGCGTGTGCGGCTCTGATCTGTGGCCGTACCGTAGTGACGAAGAGGTAAACCCAGGTGCTCGCATGGGCCACGAATACGTCGGCCAAGTCACCGAAATCGGTTCCGAGGTTCAGGATATTCAGGTTGGCGACTGGGTTGTTGGTTCCTTTGTTGCCAGCTGCGGTAAATGCGAAATCTGCCAGGCGGGCTACCCCTCTGGCTGCTTAAACCGCGAATTTATGGGCGGCGTGGGCACCCAGGCGGAATATGCTCGTGTCCCGCTTGCCGACGGTACCCTGGTGAAATTGCCTGCCGAACCAAATGAGGACCAGTTGCGTCACGTGCTGGCTGCCTCTGATGTGCTGGGTACTGGCTGGTATGGCGTAGATGTTGCCGGTGCTGGTGCAGGCAAGATTATCGGCGTGGTCGGCGATGGTGCCGTGGGCTTGTCTGCGGTTTTGGCTGCCAAGCAGTTGGGCGCGGAGCGCATTGTGGTCTCTTCCCGCCATGAATCGCGCCAGGAGCTGGCGAAGAAATTTGGTGCCACGGACATCATTCCGGAGCGTGGTGAGGAATTTATTGAAAAAGTAAAAGAACTGACCGACGGTGTGGGCCTGCATGGTTGTGTTGAGGCTGTGGGCACGGACGATTCGATGAAACAAGCCATTGGTGCTACCCGCCGCGGCGGCAATGTGGGCTTCGTTGGTGTTAGCCATGGGGTGCAACTGGATGGCAAGGATTTATTCGCTTCGTTGGTTTCGTTGGAAGGCGGCCCGGCTCCAGTGCGCAAATACCTGCCAGAATTGGTTGATTTAATCTTTGCGGGCAAGATCACACCGGGTGATGTTTTCGATAAAACTCTGTCACTGGACGACGCCGCCGCAGGTTATGCCGCTATGGACCGTCGTGAAGCCATCAAGGTCATGCTTAAGCCGTAAACGGTGTCATTTTCATTAACGTCCGCTTGTTGAAAATATATCGGCAATGATGTTTAATGAAAATGTACTGAAAACGAGGCGGAAAGGATGTCAGAAAATGACTCACGCAATCCACGAAGAGCACACCCACCAGCACGGCCCAAACTGCGGTCACGTTGCCATCCCGCACGATGATCACGTCGACTACGTGCACGACGGCCACCTGCACCGCGAGCACGACGGCCACTGGGACGAGTGCGAAAATGAGCAGCACCAGCCACACGAAACCCACGAGCACGAGCACGGCCCAAACTGCGGCCACGTTGCCGTGCCGCACGATGATCACGTGGACTACGTGCATGACGGCCACCGCCACGCCTTCCACGATGGCCACTGGGACGAGCACTAAATCCCTCGCCGCAGCCTTTGCCCCTTGGCTGATTAAGCCCTAGCGAGGTACCTGCCGCGCCGGGCCGCCAGGTCCTGCAATACATTCGCCACCTCGTCAATATCTGCGACCCGGTGGCCCGCGCAGGTAGCACCGGCCCCGACCTTGATGCCCACATCATCGGGGCCGAGCACGGCGAAGGCATTTTCGTCGGTGACATCGTCACCGAGAAACACCACGGCATCTGCCTGTAAGCGCTGTTTTTCGCGCTGCAGCCAGGTGCCTTTTGTGATTTCTAGGGCGGAAAACTCCACCAAATTTTTTCCGGGGGTGACGGGGAAGCCGCGTGCAGCAACCTGGCGGGCACGTTCTAAGATCTCTTGTGCAGCCGCTGGGTCCTCCACCGCCAGGGGAGCAACATGAAATACCCGCTGGAATGGCTTATTTTCCACGTAGGTGCCCGGGTGTTGCGCGGCTAAAGCCTCCAGCTCGGCGCCGACGTCGTCTAAGAAGTTCTGTTGTTTCGCCGTCAGTGGCACCGTGGCCCCGTTGCGGTCTTCTGCTCCGTGCGAGCCAACCAGCAATATAGGCGGTGCCAGCGGGCATACTTTTTCTAAACCAGCCACGTGTCGGCCGGATAGCACCCCGACGGTGGTGTTGGACAGCCCGGATAGCTCCCGCAGTGCTTGTAGCGAGCCCGGGTGGGCGTGCACGGCATAGGGGTCAGGATCAAAACCCGCCAACGTGCCGTCGAAATCGGAGACGACTAGCAGGCGGGGGCTTTCTGCGGCTGCCACAAAAGCCGGGTGTGTGGCCAGAGAGTGCGGGGTGTTCATGCCCCACATGATAGTGGCTCGGCGGGTGGCCTACTACAGCACGAACATGCGCAGTGCAGGTGAATTGATCGGCTGTCCGTCGTCAAGCTGCATGACTAGCTCGCCGCGGCTGTCAAAGTGCAAGGCGAAGCGGTTGCCGGACTGCAACAAGCCGGCAATGTGGCTGTGTACCCAGGCGGCGGTTCCGGTGCATTCGGTATCGATTTCGTCGCTGATTACTTCATTGAGCAGCACAAAGCTGGCATCACTAGCGGCGACGGACGCGCCGGAGTCATCGCTGAAACTCACCTGGGCCTGCAGTGGTGCGCAGCCGGTGTATCCCGCCATGCTGTTCTGGCTAAAGCCTAGGCGCGGTACACCGGCGATATCGGTTGGTACTTCGGTGGGGTCTTCGGGCGCGGAATAGATGTGGGTGATCTGCCATGTGGAATCTAATAGGGCGCCGGTTTCTTCGTTCCCGCAGGCAGCTAAGCCCACACTGGCGCTGAGCAGCACCCCGGCCAGCACTTGTCGACGCCTGGGATTCGCGCTGGGGTTCGGGCTGTGGTTGTGGCTGCAGCTGCGCCTGCGGCGAAAGCTCAGTCTCATGGGCGCTCACCACTTCCGGCAGCGAATTTGCTCGGGTTGAGTTCTTCCGAGCCGAACCTATCCAAGTTGGACAGGAAAGATTGCGCCCACCGGGCTACGTCGTATTCCAACACGTGGGCGTGCATGTGCTGCATACGGTCCTGCATGCGCTCCGGGTGCTCGCGTAACCCGGCCACGGCGGTGACCATCGCGGCTTTGATCGATTCCATATCGAAAGGATTGCACAGCACCGCCTGCGGTAATTCGTTGGCTGCGCCCGCAAATTCGGAAAGCACTAGCGCGCCGGTGCCGTCGTTGTGGCAGGCGACGTATTCCTTCGCCACCAGGTTCATGCCGTCTTTAAATGGGGTGACCACCATGACATCGGCCAGGCGGTAGTAGCGGCGCAGTGTTTGTTTGGGCACGCTGGTGTGCTGGTAGTGCACCACGGGGTGGCCGAAGGTGGAAAAACGTCCGTTGATGCGCCCGACGGTTTCTTCCACCACCGAGCGGGTTTTGCGGTAGTGCTCGATGCGTTCACGGGAGGGGGTGGCCAGTTGCACGAAGGATACTTCGCGCGGATTCAGCACCCCGGCTTCTAGCAATTCTTCAAAAGCTTGTAGTCGTTCGACGATGCCTTTTGTGTAATCCAGCCGGTCCACACCTAAAAACACCATCTGTGGGTTGCCAAGAGCTGCCCGTAGGCTCGTGATTTCTGCAGCATCGGCGTCTGTGAATTCCAGCTGTGCTGCAGAATCCAAAGAGATAGGGAATGCAGCCACCCCAACCTCGCGGGAATCCGGGGTGGTGATGCGTGCAGTAATTTCCCGCAAACTCGCAGTACCTGTTGCAGAAAAACCCTGCCCCCGCGGCGCCGATTCCAGGCTATCGCGGGCGTCATGGTTGGAGACCCCATATCCTGCAGCCACTAGCTGTAAGAAGTGGTTGGCATCGGTGGTGAGCTGAAAGCCCACCACATCGGCGCCCAATAGTCCGCGGATGATTTCGTGGCGCCAGGGCAGCTGCCGGAAAATATCTGGGTGTGGGAAGGGGATGTGTGCAAAAAACCCGATGCGCACGTCCGGGCGTAGTTGGCGCAGAATGCCGGGGACTAATTGCAGTTGGTAGTCCTGCACCCACACGGTGGCCTCGGGTGCGGCTACGGCGGCGGCGTGTTCGGCGAAGCGTGTATTGACTTCGCGGTAGGCCGTCCACCATTCGCGGTGGTAGGTCGGGGGAACAATCAGGTCGTGGTACAGCGGCCACAGGGTGGCGTTGGAAAATCCTTCGTAAAACGCCTCGTAGTCGTATTCTGAAAGCGTGACCGGGTGCAGCAGTGCCCCGGCGTCGTTGTAAAACGGTTCGGGGCTGGCATCAGCCACACCGGGCCAGCCAACCCAGCAGCCTTGCCGGGATTCTAAAATGGGGGAAAGCGCAGAGACCAGCCCGCCGGGCGAGGCTTTCCATTCTGTGGTGCCGTCGGCGTTGCTGAGCAGGTCCACGGGCAGGCGGTTCGCGACCACCACGAAATCATGCGCGCCGACGCCGTGCCCGTTGTGCCCAACATTCACCGTGGTACCTCAATCACCGTTTTGCTCAATCACCATTTCGTTTATTCACCGTGCCACCGTTCCGGCAGGCTTAGTCAGCAGATTTCTTGGCTGTGGATTTCTTGGTGGCCTTCTTGGAAGTCTTTTTTGCAGACTTCTTCGCGGTTTTCTTCGTCGATTTCTTGGAGGCCTTCTTAGCAGTCTTTTTCGTCGACTTTTTGCTGGACTTCTTGGTGGCTTTCTTCGATGCCTTCTTGGAAGTCTTTTTGGTGGTCTTTTTGGCCGTGCCGGAGCCTTCTGCGGAATCGTCTGCCGGCTGTGGGTTTTGCTCGGCCAAAACCTTGGAGTGCACGAGCCCTTCTGGTTCTACACCCAGCATGCACATCAGGGTCACGCCATCCATGAAGTCTTCGGCGTAGGTGGCAACGATGCGCCGGGCGGCAGAAGCGGTTTGTTCTTCGACTGCCTGTTCTTGTTCTACTTCGGGATGCTTGTCAGTGACCTTTGGTGGCATGGAGTGCTTCCTCCTGGAACGGTATCGTTTTTGGGTCTGCTGTGCGTTTTACCTACAACGCTGTGCGTCTTACCTACAACTAGGCCATTCTACGCTATGTGTGGTCGGTTTTGCGCTGTGAGGTCTGGGTTTGTGAGGGCCGTGTTTGCGCGGCGTGCGCGTCGCTGTTGACGTTGGTGCTTGCCGACGCCTGCTTGCCCGCGTTGGTTCCGCTGTTGCCGCGGGGGATTCGCCGTGCTGCGGAGCTGCCTTTGGCGGCGGCTTTGGCGGCCTGGCGGTAGGAGAACCGTCCGGCGCGTTGCACTGCGGCGTAGGCCCGGTACGAGCGGGGGCGGCGCAGGTTGCGGGCTACTTTTTCGCCGAAGACCACACCGGCTGCCAGGGCTGCGGAGATGGCGATGGCGCCACCGGCATTGGAAAAGCCGACGATGGCTTGTTCGTTGATCATCGCGTACATGCCGCGGTAGAGCATCAAACCGGGAAGCATGGGGGTATAGCCGCACACGGCGACGATTAGTGGTGGGATTTCATAACGGCGAGCCAGCAAACCACCGGCCAGGCCGATGATTCCGGCCGTGACACCCGAGGCCAGCACCACGCCGGCGCCAAGGGGCACCATGATGCCGTAGTAGAAGACCATGCCAGCACCGGCGGTAGCACCAGCCACCGCCACTGCGGAACGGCGCGCCTGGCACGCGAAGGCGAAACCGGCAGAAGAAAGCGCGCCGAGCACAATGCGCAGTGGGATCTCGTGTGCGTTTGGTGGGCTGGTGTGCTCTAGCGGTGGTAGCTGCCAGCCGACCAGGATGGCGAATTGAATGCCTAGTGCCACGCCACCGACGATGGCGCCGGTCATCAGAATGGCTTCGAATAAGCGCGCTGCCGAGGAAACCGGTGCGCCGGTAATGCCATCGACAAAGCACTGCACCAGCGTCAAACCTGCCACCAGCACGATGATGCCGGAAGCAATCAGGTAGGACGGCGAGAAGGTCCAGCCGATATTGCCCGCGAAGGTATAAAACCCAGCTGCGGGCACCGTGGCGATGAATCCGCCCACCACGTTTTGGTAAAACGCGGGCAGCCGGAATTTCGACAGCCAGGAGTTGGTGGCCATGATCGCAAACGAGATGATGAACGCCAGGATTCCCACTGCGGCGTCGCCACCGAGCATCACGGATACACCGCCGCCCAGCATGCCCCAGCCGACGTTGACCATCTTCGGCGAGTGTGGCGGTACTTCGGCCATGATGTTGTCGAGGATTTGCTCGGCGCGCTCTGGCGGGGTGGCACCAGATTGGATGGAGCGGATTAGCCGGTCCACGGCGGTGAGTTTGGAGAAGTCCACCGTCAAGTCTGGTGCCACGCGGAAGACGTTGACGGGGATGCGCTCGTTGATGGTGCCGATATTGGCGTGGATGGTGATGGTCTTTGTGGTGATATCCACGTGTGCTTGGTACAGGCCGTAGGCGCTAAGCACGGAGTGGATTTGTGCGCGCACGTCTGAGTTGGAGTTGCCGGATGAGATCAGGATTTCCCCGATGCGGGCGGCGATTTCCATGACTCCGGTCAGGTGCGCCGGGTTGGTGAGATCCACCGGTGCCAGCGGCGATGGTGGCGGTGCGGCTTTGGCGGCGTCGACGGTGGATATTTTGGAGCCGGTGCCCCGCAGGTTTGTTTTCAGGTTGTTCAACCAAGACACAGTGGCTATACCTCATATCGCGCGGTTGCTGGGGTGGTCAGTACAGTCTGTGGGGATTTTACATGCTTTGGCGATGTGGCTTTCTGCTCGGAAGAGTGCCCTGGCTGGCGGGGTAATTTTTCTCTTGCCGACGCCTGGGCTAAAGTGTTTTCTCGTGCCCCGCGCATACCGCAATGCTGTGTAGATGCAGCAGTGATTCAGTAGTAGTTGCGAGAAACGGTTGCACGGTGCTGGAGTGGCGCAATTGGTAGCGCAACGCACTTGTAATGCGTCGGTTGCGAGTTCGAGTCTCGTCTCCAGCTCATTATTCCCCTGGCGGGGTTGCTTACCGCCAGGGGAATTACTGTTATTCTCCCTCGGCTAGTAATTCATCCCCACGCCTTGTGCGTCTATCTGTGGCTTTGTTGATTCTCCGGCGTTACAGGAATGTAATTTATATCAACAAGCATAAAGATTTTTTGTTCTATTATTGTTCAACATTTTCGGGAAACTCACAGCTAAGAGCTCCTTATAGTTTGATAGAGTGCGGAAATGTAACGCGAAAACCAAGGTATGCTGCGCGGTTTCAGCCGAATCAGCCTTGCCGATCTCTGAAAAAAGCCTGTATCTTGTCGTTAGCAAGCTTGTTGTCCAGCTTGAAGTTCCCTGACCCCAAAGATGGGGCGACGTCTGATTCCCGGAAGGAATTACTTTGAATCACCAAATTCCCATGAACAAGGCTGTGCGCCGTAAAGGCGTTACCATCGCGGCCGCTGCTCTTTCGGTGGCGCTGGTTGCACCATTCGCCCAGTCCGTTGCCTACCCTGAAATCACGGCTGCGGCGCAGGCGCAAGAAAATGTCCGACAGGAGCTTACCCTCAAGCGGAATCCTCCAGTTTTTTACGCGGAGGATAAGATGCGTGGTACTGAAGGTACACCGCGTAGTGGTTCTGCGCGCCATGTTCGCAGCACGGGTGTTTTGGCTGACACTTACTTTCCGGCTGGAACGAAGTTTGAGCTTGCCGATCCTTCGTGGACCTTCAACAAAGGCGGATGGTTCGGATGGAATAAAAACAAGGATGGAAGCATCAAGAGCGCAGGGCCGGGTGCCCCATCTGAGATGCAAAACCCGCAAACGGGAAGCGCTTCCCCTTATGTAGTTGAAGATACCGGCCAGGTGCTATTTGGACTTGGTGCGCTAGCTAGGTTCGGCGACCGCATGATGATCCCGATGCGTGCGCGGTATTCTGCAAAAGATCCAGAAACTGGTCAGACCCGTGAATATGTGTGGCGTTTCGAGCAAGGAATTCAAGTTGGTGACAAAAATGCACCTGCGGATGCATCCGAGGCTACTTGTGCACCCGGGGAGCACTGGGTGAACCCACCTGCGAACCTAAATCAAAATATTCTCGGTCACGACATGACCAAGGCAACTCAAATTGAAGTTCAAGGCGGAGCGGCGGAAGCAACGCCTCCGACCCTGAGCGGCCCAATTCTTTCAGGAGAAGACTCGATTTCGGGAAATGCGGATGGAACTGGTGCACTCCAGAGCCGCCGCGCAACCATTACGGTAAAAATTCCTGGCATGGAGCCGTTAACCACCAGGGCTGGTATTGCCGGTCGATGGTCAGTTTCGCTTCCAAAGGGCGAGACTTTTAAAGACGGTCAAGAAATCTCCGTCACGCGAACAACTCATGATGGCAAAGAATCGCAGGCGGTTAAAGCAACCGTCGGCGACGGTCAGAATAAAGACCGCGTTGCGCCACCAACGCTCAATCCGGTCGTAGCCGGAGCTGAAACTATCTCTGGACTACGTACCGGCTATGCTCCGGTGTTCGTAAAATTCCCTGGTAAAGATCCAATTTGGGCAGGTCCAAAGGAAGATCACGATTACCGTTATGGGGTGTGGTCGATCAAGGTGCCGAGCGACGTGTCGTTGAAAGCTGGCGATAAGATCGAGGTCACCGCTGGGTACGGCGGAATTACCCTCGGCTCGCGCAACACCGGTCAGCTTGGGAACCTTGGAACCGGTGCGTCGAACTACGGTTTCTTGAACGAGGTTTCGGGATTGAACGGTGGATGCTATAAAGATGGCGAAACGCCGAAGGAAAATCCTTCCCAGATTGACCTGAAGTTGACCCCAGAGGGTGATATTGATGGTCAAGTGGGCCAGCCGATTGATCCGGTTGGGGTCAGCGTCACGAACCAACCTGAGGGGACAAAGGTTAAAGTCGACGGCCTGCCAGATGGCTTGACCTATAACCCTGAGACCAAGCAAATTGAGGGTACGCCGACAGCGAAAACGCCAGAGGGTGGAACTGAAGCGACGATCACTCTCGTTGATGAGGAAGGAAACGTAGTAAAGAACGCTGCCGGTCAAGACGTCTCCTCGAAGATCCGCGTCACGATTTCGCCTGAAGAAGAAGCCCCGACTGCTCCTTCTATTTCTGGTGATGCTGCTGAGGGTGGCAATGTCATCCCTGAGGGTGAGCCGACCCAGATTGGTCAGAAGGTTGCTAATCCGACTGAGGGTATGAGCGGTACCGTCACTGTTGATGGTCAGCCTGTTGATGATGCGACGGTAGCTGTTGATCCGCAGTCTGG
>NZ_LZMN01000014.1:0-41157 GCF_001665955.1 Corynebacterium sp. EPI-003-04-2554_SCH2473622
CAGCATGTCACCAATGCTGTTTTTCATGGTCGCACCCAGCATGCCAATGCCGGTTACCAGCATCATTCCCAGGGTCACCGCAGATTTCTTGGCTACCGGGCCACAGGATGGGTCTTTCCCAGTACCTCAAGCGGTTCCGGGGGCTTTGGCAGAAACCGATGGCGTGGAAACCACAGTGACCATGCGCATGGCGCCAGTGCAGATCGCCGGGCAGGCCGGATACAACTATGGTCCGGGCTATACCTTTACCAACAGCATTGACGGCAGCCCGCAGGATTTCGTCGATATGGAAATTCTGGAAGGCTCGGCGGATTTGGTTGCCCAGCCTGGAGTGCTGGTCAGTGATGAACTGGCAAAGGCGGAAGGCTGGACCGTCGGCCAGGCACTCCCACTGACGACGCTCGAGACCGCCGAAAGCTCCGATGAATCTGGCGAACCAGTCGCTGTGGAACCTGGGCACGCAACCGAAGTGACCATCACCGGCATTTACAGCAGCGAGAACGATATCTTTGAAAACCTGCTGGTCTCACAATCTGCCGTTGATGAAGTCATGGAAGGCGATACTGCTCCGATCCAGATGATCGCGGTAAACACCGATGATTCTGTCGGGGAAGATGAGATGCGCGAGCGGCTGGTGGAATCGGTCAAGGAATTCCTGGTCATCCAGGTGAAAACCGGTGCTGAATATGCTGACGAGGCTAGCCAGCTGATCGATCAGATGCTGTCGATTCTGTACGCCTTGCTGGCACTTGCCGTGATCATCGCGGTGCTGGGCATTATCAATACGCTGACACTCGGTGTGATTGAGCGTCGACAAGAAATCGGCATGTTGCGCGCCGTCGGTGCTTACCGGGGACAGATTCGCACGATGATCATTGTTGAGGCCGTCCAGATCGCGCTATTCGGTGCCATCATGGGCATTCTTGCGGGGCTTGGCCTGGGCTGGTCGTTCATCAATGTGCTGGCAGGTGAAGGCCTCGGCGGTGCGGTCATTCCGTGGAATCAGGTGCTGATCATGCTGGGTGGTGCGGCAGTCGTGGGCGTGGTTTCCGCGTTGTGGCCAGCACGCAAGGCTGCTAAGACACCACCGCTGGAAGCTATCGCGGACTAGTATGAGCGATATGGACAGCACGACCGAACCCAAGGATGTTGGTATGGTGAAACGCACCTGGAAGGGGCGCTCTCTAGGTTTCTGGGTGCTCGAGGCCATCAGCGCTTTCGCTCGGTTTTATATGGCCTATATCTGGATCAGTGCTGGTTCGGCAAAACTAAACCAGCACCTGTCCGTGACACAGACCATTGAGGGCTACGAAATCTTCACCCCGGAGTGGTCTTCGGCGTTGGCACATCTGATTGGCCCGCTGGAGATCGCAGGGGGAGTATTCCTGCTTCTTGGTTTGTTCCTGAAACCAGCAGCCTGGGTATCGACGACGGTGCTGGTGCTGTTTATTATCGGTGTAGGGTCCGCTTGGGCGCGTGGGCTGATGATCGATTGCGGTTGCTTCACCGTCGACATCAGCGAATCGGATCAGGCTATGAACTATTTACGCACAATCCTGCGGGATGTGTTTTATATCTTCTTAAGCGTGTGGATTGCGCGCAGGCCTTTCCGACGCTTAGCTATTTATCCGTAGGCGGCCGTTTATCCTTAACTGAGACCTTCTCGCTAGCGAGA
This sequence comes from Corynebacterium sp. EPI-003-04-2554_SCH2473622, assembly GCF_001665955.1. Lineage (NCBI taxonomy): Bacteria > Bacillati > Actinomycetota > Actinomycetes > Mycobacteriales > Corynebacteriaceae > Corynebacterium > Corynebacterium sp. EPI-003-04-2554_SCH2473622. Next base: position 1,676 of record NZ_LZMN01000014.1, read on the forward strand.
ACCAACGAAGAACAAGGTGGATGAGTGAGTAAGAAAGTAACCAACCCGAACCAGAAATCGAGCGCAGGCTTTATCGGTGCCATCGCCGCGGTGCTGGCCATCGTGGTAGCAGTGATTGCCTATATCGTCATCAATGGACAGGGCGCGAAAGCAGAAAAATTTGCCAATTGGGAGATCAAGCAAGTTTCCGCAGAAACGAGTTTTGACGGCAACACCCTGACGTTTGGTGCTGCCGACAAGGCTCCACACGTTGATCTGTATGAGGATTTCTCCTGCCCACACTGTGCACACTTGGCAGAAGCCACGGATGCTGAGGCTCTGGAAGAAATCAACGCTGGAAACCTGGCCGTATCGATTCACCCTATGACTTTCCTGGATAACCAGGGCGACGGTCACTCCACCCAGGCAGTTGCCGCTCTGCTGGCATTAGCAGAGCATGACGACGTCAACGCCCTGTGGAACCTGCGTGAAGCTATGTTCGAAAACCAGCAGGATATTGCCCGTAGCTGGGGCCCTGATGATTTCGCTGATGCGGCTGCGCAGATGGAAGCATCTGACGAGGCTGTCGAGGAGATTCGCAATGGCAAGTTCTTGGAGAAGGCCCGCGAAGCTGGCGAGGCCAATGCTAAAGACCTGGAATCCAAGGTCGGTCGCGTTTCCACCCCACGCGTTCTGATGGATGGCAAAGACTTGGAAGTTGAAGACATCAACGACTGGGTGAAGGTCGCTGTTGCGTCCAAGTAATGCGCGCTAAACCCGGTAATCTGCACGATTACCGGGTGCATCCCGCGGTCGGGTGGGCTTTCGGTAAAACCGAAAACCTATGCTGAGCGCGGGATTTGTTTGCGCATAAGGTGAAAGTGTAGACTAAACAACCGTTGAACAGACGGCGAGGAACACCCAATCATCGCTGTGAGTTTCAAACTGGGGCTATGGCGCAGCTGGTAGCGCACCACACTGGCAGTGTGGGGGTCACGGGTTCGAGTCCCGTTAGCTCCACTTTTTGCATTTCCCCTGGTTGTTAATGACCGGGGGTTTTGCTGTATCTACGCTGGTTATTCGGGGTATTCTTGTTTGTGTAAAACAGACTGTAGGGGACCGGCATCGACTTATATTCGACACAATGGAGACACGTTTTTCGGTCGTGATGCCACTCATGGCAGGTAGCAATAGCCGGTTTGGACAGATACGGAAAGCGGCAGCCAATCAGCCGAGCAGGGGTCTGTTGTGTTACCGGCACACATTGTAAGTTCGTGCGTGGACGAGACTCCTCAGGAATCACGGAGGTCAACAACCAATGCTTCAGTTAAAGAAGCAGCTATGCGCCGCTGTTATTTTTCTTTCTGGTCTTAGTGCAGCCATTTTTGGGGTGCTAGCGTTGACGGGAAAGATAGGCGGCGTATGGCCAGTGGGGATTTCGTTGCTTGTCTTCCTTTGCGCGGAATGGGTCTATAGCCAAATAGCTAACGCGCAGAAGCGCTAAGCGAGCGGCGATAGCAATGGTGACGCTAAGTGTCGTGGAGCCAGTCTAGGCAGGGGCGCCGGGATTCTGGCTTATCCTTTTAGCGCCGTTGCAGAGTAATCGGCAAGCTACTCCAGCCGCCGACCGGGTGCTCATCGCGTTCTGCGCCTGCCTGCGAACTCGCCTGCACGGTGGTTACAGCTAGCAGCTCCTCAACAAAAGCGCCGATTTCCACCATCGACAGATCTTTGCCGGGGCACGCATGTGGCCCGGTGCCCCAGACCAGATTCTTCTCGGCATTCCCCTCTGGATCGAAGCCGTCTGGGTCGGTAAATGTCTCCGGGTCACGGTTTGCAGCAGTCCAGTGCAAATACACTCGCTGGCCTTCGTCGACTTGCTTGCCACCCACCGTTGCTGGGCGGGTGGTGACCCGCCGGTTAGAAACAAACGGATCGTCAATGCGCAAGATCTCGTCGACAAGCGCCACCAGCTCCTCGAAAGATACGCCGGAGCGGATGCGCTCTTGTACGGCAGTGTTATTTGCGAGCGCGTGCAGCAAAACTCCCACGCATTTCGCCATCGAACCAAGATCACCGCCGGTCCAGTTGCGTAGGATGGACACGATCTCTTCGAATTCCAACTCGCGGCCCAAACTGGTGTCATTGATCAAGCGGTAGGTCACGCAATCTTGCCCGGCAGCACGAACCTCGCCGACGACCTCGTTGATGATCTCGTCGTATTCCTGGGCCACCCGGGCGGTGCGGTGCTGCTGCCCAGAGCGAGTGGCAGCCGCGTTTTTCTCCACCCATTCTTTCAGCCGGGGCTCAATCGCACGCGGCCATCCCAGCCATGCGACCATGGCGCGCACCGCAAAATCGTAGCCCAAATCTTGCACGGCATCGACGCTTACTTCATCCCCGGCAGCGGGGGCGTCGGCAAGATAACCGTCGATGACCTCGCGGGCCACCCGGTGAAAATCTGCGCTGTAACGGGCAACCTCGTCGGCATTTAGGTAGTTATCCAGCAAGCGTCGGAAAGCGCTGTGCTTGTCGCCATCCAGCCCGTTCGGGATCTGCAAATAACGCGAGACCGCGGAGCTAAAGGTTTCGGCATCCTGGGCGACGCGGGTGGCTTCTGCGTGACCAACAACGACGATATCTCCGGCGTCGTCATGCGCAATCGGGCAGCCGTGGGCATGGACGTCGTGGGAATAAGCCAACGGATCACGCCCGGCCGGGTCGGAAGTGCGAATGTCTAGTTTGTCAGGGGAAGTAGCTAGTTTTTCAGACACAATTTCGAGGTTAACAGAAATTTTTCTGTTGAAATAAGAAATGTGAAATAGAAAATTCTGGCCAATAGCAGTAGGGCAAACCGCTAAACTGGAGGCATGAAAAAGACTGCTAGTTCGAACAAAAGCACCGGAAAAAGCAGTGCGCGCAAGCTGGCTTCGGAACCCATCGGAGGTGGCCGCGGAAAACGGAGCCTACTGTTTTTCCTGCCTGCGATTTGGTTGGGCCTGATCATCGGCATTTCCCTGATCGAGGCACCGCTGAAATTCACCGCCCCAGGGATTACGATTCCACTGGGGCTAGGCATTGGCCGACGGGTGTTTTTCGCGATGAACATCGTCGAGGTCATCCTGGCCGTCGTACTCATTACGACGCTGGTGCGGCTGCTGGGTCGGCCGTCGCGGCAGAAACTCTGGGGCCTGGGCATCGCGATTAGCGTGCTGCTGGCGATCAAAATTCTGGTGATTCGCCCGATCCTCAATATCCGTACCGATGCCGTGCTGGCCGGAAATTTTGCAGGTGGCTCGACCACGCACTATTTCTACGTTGCTGCTGATGCTGCGTTGTTTATTTTGCTGATCACGTTCATGGTGGTAGTTACTCGCCGGTTGCTGCCGAAAAACCCGCAGGCTCTGGGCTAGCTGTTGTTAGTCGGGTCGCCCCCGTCGGCGGACTAGCACCGAGCTCCCCCACTAGCTCGCGTCGTCTTTCGTGATCCGGTCGTCTTTCTCAGCCCTGCCGTCCGTATTGCTGAGCCCCTGGGCGTCGTCCATGGTGTGCAAACGTGCCTTCTTCCGCTTGGATTTCAGCCACATCGTGAAAAACATGTATCCCAGCAGGGCGAAGGTAATCCAGGTGACGTAACGCTCGATGGTTACCAGCGTCTCGCGTACCGTGGCACCGAAGGTCAGACCCAAATAGACGTAGAAGCACTTCAGTGCAATGGCATAAACCAACACATAGGCGCCGATGATCCAGCCCTTGGTGCGTTTAATGCCGGCGATGACGACGATGATTGTCGCTGGGATCGGCGAAAACGGAATATACGACAGCAGCAGACAAAAACCCGGGTGGCGGTAGATGAAGTTTTCCAGCTTCCGGAACCACAACGGGGGATGGCCCATAAATGAGTAATCGATAAACGATGGGCCCCAGCGCTTGCCGATCAAGAAAAACAGCGGCAAAAACTTCACCATGCTTACAGCCGCGACCAGTACCGTGGCGACGATCAGCCCGGTGTTGTTTTCATTTTCTGCTGTTAGCGCGAGCACCGACAGGCTTGAACCACTCAGTGCGGAATATAAAAAGGGGTGATCCACCAGCAGCATCGCGCGGAATGGCAGCAGTGCAAAACCATAGATGCCTGAGGCAGCGAGCAGACCCCACAGAATCCAGTCGAAGCGCTCGAAATTGCGCATGAAACTGGGCAGTTCTTGCTGCCAGGACTCAGTGTCTTGCGGGGAGTTAGTTTTCTGTGAGGGATCTGCATCCCCGAAGTTGTGCCCGTGCGTGCCGTCTGCGGTTGTCTCGCTCATACCGATCCTTTATAGCACCATGAACTGTCCAGATCCCTTTCCGTACCATCGGGGGATATGACGCAGAGTTTCACCAAACGCCCGAACGAACACCGTGCTGCCGAGGCTGAAGCTGCAGGGTTGCAGTGGCTGGGTGAAGCCAGCGAATGCGTGCCCCGCGTCGTTGCCGTGGACACGCAGCGCAATGAGCTGCAGACGGCATACATCGAATCGGTGGCCCCGACTGCTAAGACCGCGCGCCGAGCTGGTGCCGAATTAGCCCGCATCCACGCCGCCGGAGCGCCTGCTTTTGGCGCACCCCCGGCTGGTTGGCAGGGCCCGAACTATATCGGTACCCAGCAACAGGACTGCATCCCTACAGACGATTGGGGAGAGTTTTATACTCGCCAGCGTGTCGAGCCATTTGCCCGCGCCGCAGCCCAGGCAGGCACGCTTGCCGACGACGAGCTTGCCGACGTACTACGCGCTTGCCAGGCGATCCGCGCTGCGGAGTGGTCGGTGAAGCCCGCCCGCATTCACGGTGATTTGTGGACGGGCAATCTGCTGTTCGGTAGCGACGGGCCTGCGTTCATTGATCCCGCGGCACACGGCGGGCATCCGCAGACTGACCTGGCCATGCTGGATCTATTTGGCGCCCCGCATTTCGACGAGATTGTCGCCGGTTATCACGAGGTTTCGCCGCTGCCGAAAAATTGGCGCGAGTTCATCCCGATGCATCAGTTGCACCCACTGGCGGTACATTCGCTGACGCATGGGTCGGCGTATGCGGGGCCACTACAACGCGCAGCTCAGGTGACCGCGCAGCTGCTGGGTTAATTCTGGTCTAGCCGCGCCACCAGTCGTCGGCAAGCGTGGCCGGTAAGTGGCGCTTGTGCTGGCCGGCATCCCACAATCGCTCGATGCGCGTGGACGTCTCTTCGCTGACTTCTCGACCCTCTAAGTAATCGTCAATCTCTGAGTACCGCAGTCCGAGGGCTTCTTCGTCGGCAAGCCCCGGGCGGTCGTCTTCTAAATCAGCGGTGGGGACCTTCTGCCAAGTAGCATCTGGGGCCTTGAGGTGGCGCAAGAGTGCTGCACCCTGTCGTTTATTTAACCCAGCCAGTGGTAAGACGTCTGCAGCACCGTCGCCAAATTTAGTGAAGAAACCGGTGATGTTTTCCGCGGCGTGATCAGTACCGATAACCAACAGGCCGCGTGCACCTGCGACTGCGTATTGCGCAATCATGCGCTGGCGGGCTTTGACATTGCCGCGGTTGAAATCGCTCAGGCTAGTCTCACCGACGGCAGCGGCAGCAGCCTGATCCATCGCGGCGGTGGCGGGAGCGATATCGATGCTGGCGCGGTGGTCGGGGCGAATAAACTCCAGGGCCATCTGCGCATCGGCGTCGTCGTGCTGCTGGCCGTGCGGCAGTCGCAGTGCCCAAAACTCCACCTGGTGGCCTTTTGTGCTGTGGCCTTCTGTGCGCAGTTTTTCTACTGCTAGCTGTGCTAAACGGCCTGCCAGGGTGGAATCCTGGCCGCCGGAGATACCGAGGGCAAAACCTCGTGCACCGGTGGTTTTCAGGTATTCCGCCAGGAAATTTACGCGCCGGGCAACTTCTTCTTCTGGATCGATTAAGGGCTTAACACCCAGGGCTTTTATGATCGATTGCTGCTTCATGCTGGGATTTTTCGGCATGGTTTTAGCCTAGTCGCCTGACACAATGAGTGTTTGTGAAAATGACCGAGAATAATCAGACTGGTGCGCGCGATACCTCCCGTGCCGAAACGACCGAAACCCGTCGTTACGTGAAAATGGTCGCCGCTTTCGCCGCCATCGGTGGCCTGCTTTTCGGATACGACACCGGAGTGATGTCCGGCGCACTGTTATATATCAGCCCCGAATTTGGCATGAGCGCTGCCGAGGAAGGGCGCGTTACCGCCATGCTGCTGGTTGGCGCCGCCATCGGTGCGTTGCTGGGTGGCCGCGTGGCGGATTGGTGGGGCAGGCGCATGACCCTGCTGGTTAACGGTGTGATCTTCTGTGCTGGTTCCATTTGGTGTGCGTTGGCTGGATCCGTCGCAGAACTGGCCACCGCGCGCACCTTTTTGGGCGTGGCCGTCGGTGCGGTCTCGATCGTGGTTCCGATGTATATCGCGGAGAAGGTCCCAGCCGCGGTACGGGGTCGCATGGTCTCCCTGAACACGCTGATGATCGTCGTCGGCCAGCTGCTGGCGTACCTGGTCAACTCCTTGTTGGCACCGACTGGCAACTGGCACCTGATGCTGGGAATGGCCGCGATTCCGGGTGCCATGCTCACCGCTGGCATGATTTTCTTGTCCGATACCCCGGTCTGGTTGGCACGCAAAGGCCGCACCGATCAGGCCCGCGAGGTTGCTGCTCGCGCCGGGATGTCGTTGGAAGAGCTGTCGATCGTCGTTGAGGCAGAACAGCTTGACGACGCCGGTACCGCCGCTTCCGGTGGTGCGAAAACCTCAGAGGAATTCCAGGCGCTGAAAAAGATGCGCTGGATCCGGGTGACCATTCTGATTGCCATGCTGATCGGCGTGACGCAGCAGATCACGGGCGTAAATGCCGTGATTTATTTCGCGCCGACGATGATGAGTGAGGTCGGTATCTCGACCACCAATGCGGTGTATACCTCGATCGTCATTGGTGTGGTTTCCGTTATTGCTTGTTGGGTAGGCCTGAAGATCATCGATGTCGTCGGCCGGAAACGCTTGCTGACGTGGGGGCTGACCGGAAATATTATCTCCCTGTTGGTGCTGGCTCTGACCTATAGTCTTGCCGACGGAAGCTTCACCTGGGCGATGGTTTCGTTAGGTCTGATGGCTGTGTTTATCGCTTTCCAGCAGGCTGCGGTTTCCCCAACTACCTGGCTGTTGATCTCGGAGATTGTGCCAGTGCAGGCTCGTGGTCTGGGTATGGGCATCGCCGGTCTTGCGCTGTGGGTGGCGAACTGGGCTGTCGCACAATTTTTCTTGCCAGTCACAGAGATTCTGAGCGGTTCCGGCACCTTCGTGGCCTTCTCCATGCTGGGTGTGGTTGCTCTGGGCTTTGTCCGGGTGTTTATCCCGGAGACGATGGGGCGCAGCTTGGAGGAAGTCGGCGAGGTTATGGAAAAACGCTGGGCTAAGTAAAGCGCATTAGCAAGTGTTGACGAGCTATCCTGTCAGGGCGAGAGTGCACGAAAACACTGGGATTTGAGAAAACTGGTGTGAGATAGGTAGACTGTCAGCTTGTGTTATGATCGCCGTTTTGGGCGGTCGCTGATAATTATTGTCTACACGCTGTGTAGTAGCTGCGTACAGAAAGGAGCGCCCGATGAAGGTCCGCAAGTCGCTTCGGTCGCTGAAGAAGAAACCGGGCGCCCAGGTCATCCGCCGTCACGGTAAAACCTTCGTGATCAACAAGAAAGATCCACGCTTCAAGGCACGTCAGGGCTAATTCACCTGGGTTTCTTCCGAAGCTTGTATCATGCCGCCGTCTCACTCTTAACTGAGTGGGGCGGCGGTTTTGCTATGTTTTCACCCTGCTCTGATTTCTGTTTTCGTCCTGTGCTGAGTTTCCACATTTTGTACACAGCCTAGTCACAGCCTGTGAAATTACATCCGTGTATAACGATTTGATAACGGTGTGGTGGGTCGTCCTGCGGAAATGCTGACGGGGGCTGGAAAAGGTGTTCTCGGCTGGGAAAGTAATCACTCGCCCGCGAGCTAGATGTGGGGGCTGTGAATACCTCCAGCAGGGGATTCCACAGATGTAACTACTATATGTAGTGTAATTGCGACATATTGGCACAACGTATAGTGTCGATGAAGTCGAAGCGAGCCGATGGGCTTGCCACACAACTTCATCGAGAAACACTCGAAAAACCCGCCCGATGCGTACTGACAAGGAAGTCTCCCCATGGCAATCACCGTTTACTCCAAGCCAGCTTGCATGCAGTGCACCATGACTAAAAAGAAGCTGGACGCACTTGATCTGGACTACGACGTTATCGATATCTCCATGGATGATGAAGCACGCGATTACGTCATGGCCCTGGGATACCTCCAAGCGCCTGTCGTAGTAGCAGAGGGGCAGCACTGGTCCGGGTTCCGTCCAGAGCGCCTGAGCGCATTGGCGGAGACCATGGCTACTGCCTCGGCCTAATCGCTGACAGAACATCGTTATAACTGCATATTTCCCCCTCTCCCATAGACAGCGGCCATTCCTAACAATGAGCCCAGCAGTCACCTTCAGGTAGTCAACCCAAGTCATTTCTTTTGCCGTGTGCAGACAGGAGTGTGGCCCACGATGTTGATCGTGTATTTTTCTTCCACCACGGAAAACACTAAGCGATTCGTCGACAAGCTAGGTTATCGCTCCAAACGCATTCCGCTGCGTCCAGCACAGGAAGGCCACCTGAGTGTTGATGAACCATTCGTGCTGGTGTGTCCGACCTATGGGGGAGGGGTTTCGTTGACTCGAGCCACCGCTAAACCAGTTCCGCCCCAAGTTATTAAATTTCTGAATGACCCCGATAATCGAAAACACTTACGGGCTGTCATTTCTGGTGGAAACAGCAATTTCGGTGCCGACTACGGCAAAGCAGGCGACCTCATCGCCGCTAAATGTAACGTGCCGTATGTCTACCGCTTCGAGCTCATGGGAACCGCCGAAGACGTGGAGCTAGTCCGGCAAGGTCTGGACAATAACGCACAACGGCTCGGCCTAGTAGAAGATCTCGCATCCTAATTCCAGAATCTCATTCCACAACCACTCAATTCACAACCCCTCAATTCACCACCTTTTAATTCACAATGTCTCAAAGCAGGAAGGTTGCATCCGTGACCAATCACGTCGGCAAAACTGTCGCCGAACCCGTCAGTACCGATCACCAGCTGGATTATCACGCGTTGAACGCGTTGCTGAATCTTTACGACGAAAATGGTCAGATTCAGTTCGACAAAGACCGCGAAGCCGCGAATCAATACTTCATCCAGCACGTCAACCAGAACACTGTGTTCTTCCATGACCTGGAAGAAAAAATTGATTATCTGATCGAAAATTCTTACTACGACCCGTCCGTGATCGAACAATATGACTTCGAATTCATCAAGTCATTGTTCAAGCAAGCTTATGCCTACAAATTCCGCTTCCAGAGCTTCCTGGGCGCCTACAAGTACTACACCAGCTACACGCTGAAGACTTTCGACGGCCGTCGATACCTAGAACGTTTCGAAGACCGCGTATCCATGACCGCATTATTCCTTGCCGACGGCAACGAAGAGATCGCCAAGGCCATGGTGGATGAGATCATGTCTGGGCGCTTCCAGCCAGCTACCCCGACGTTCCTGAACGCCGGTAAGGCTCAGCGCGGCGAGTTGGTTTCCTGCTTCCTGCTGCGTATCGAAGACAACATGGAATCGATTGGCCGTTCCATTAACTCTGCCTTGCAGTTGTCTAAGCGCGGCGGAGGCGTGGCCCTGCTGCTATCCAATGTGCGTGAATCCGGTGCGCCAATCAAGCACATCGAAAACCAGTCTTCCGGCGTGATTCCAGTAATGAAACTTCTGGAAGATGCCTTCTCCTACGCCAACCAGCTGGGTGCGCGACAGGGCGCAGGTGCGGTGTACTTGAACGCACACCACCCAGATATCCTGTCGTTTTTGGACACCAAGCGTGAAAATGCAGATGAAAAAATCCGCATCAAGACCTTGTCCGTCGGCGTGGTCGTTCCAGATATTACTTTCGAGCTAGCCAAGCGCAACGAAGACATGTATTTGTTCTCGCCTTATGACGTCGAGCGCGTCTACGGGAAGCCATTCGCCGATATCTCGATTACCGACAACTACGAGGACATGGTGGAGGACCCGCGCATCCGCAAGTCCAAGATCAATGCGCGGCACTTGTTCCAGACCATCGCCGAACTGCAATTCGAGTCCGGCTACCCGTACATCATGTTCGAAGACACGGTGAACCGTGCGAACCCGGTCAAAACCGGACGGATCAACATGTCCAATCTCTGCTCAGAGATCTTGCAGGTCAACAGTCCATCGGTACTGAACGACGACCTGAGCTATGACACCGTCGGCCACGATATCTCCTGCAACCTTGGTTCTTTGAACATTGCCAAGGCCATGGACTCGCAGGATTTCGAAAAGACCATTGAGATGGCTATCCGCGCGTTGACCGCTGTTTCGGACAAGACCACGATCAACTCGGTGCCATCAGTGCGTGAGGGCAATAACACCTCGCATGCAATTGGCCTGGGGCAGATGAACCTGCATGGCTACTTAGGCCGCGAGCACATCTACTACGGCTCGGAAGAAGCCCTGGATTTCACCAACGCATACTTCGCATCCGTGATGTATGCCAGCTTGAAGGCCTCCAACAAACTGGCCCGCGAGCGCGGCGAACACTTTGCGGAATTCCCACAGTCGGATTACGCCAGCGGAGTCTTCTTCGACAGCTACGACCCAGCCGAATTTGCTCCACAGACTGAGAAAGTCAAAGAGCTCTTCGCAAATTCTTCGATCACCACGCCGAGTGCAGAAGACTGGGAACAGTTGAAACAAGACGTCGCCAAGCACGGTTTGTACAACCGTAATTTGCAGGCCGTGCCGCCGACAGGCTCCATCTCGTATATCAACAATTCGACCTCGTCGATCCACCCGATTGCGTCGAAGATCGAGATCCGCAAAGAAGGCAAAGTCGGCCGTGTCTACTACCCGGCGCCGCACATGGACAATGACAACCTGCAGTATTTCCAGGATGCCTACGAGATCGGCTACGAGGCGATCATTGATACTTATGCGGTAGCCACGAAGTACGTAGACCAGGGCTTGTCTTTAACATTGTTCTTCCCGGATACTGCGACCACTCGCGATATCAACAAAGCCCAGATTTATGCTTGGCGCAAGGGTATTAAGACCCTGTACTACATCCGCCTGCGCCAGCAAGCGTTGGAGGGTACAGAGGTAGAAGGCTGCGTTTCTTGCATGCTGTAAGCCGCTAAAAACCCGCCGGGGAAACCACTAAAGTTTGAACCCGCCGGGGCGGCTACTCCAATGAGCGCGCCACTTCGTGCAGTAAAGCGTGCGAGGTGCGCTCTGCGTGAATGCCGTCGCCGTCGCTAACGTACTGGGCCAACTCCTGGTGTAGATCCAGGGTGTTGGCCACTGGCTTATCTGCACCTACACCGAAGACGGTTTTGCCACTGTGGATGGCAAAAAATACCGGTACGAGTGCCGCGAACATCTCGTTACCAGAAGCTTCCAGGAGCAGTGAGTGGAAACGTAAATCTGTTGCTAGGAAGTCTGCTGCGTCGTCCTCCTGCCTGCCCGCTTCGGCGGGCATTTTTGCTAAGTGCACCAAGGTGCTAGCTAGTTCCAGGATTTCGGCACGTTGTTGCGGGCTGGCATTGTCCGCGGCTTGCCGTGCAGCAACCGGTTCGACCGCCATCCGTAATTCATTGAGGGAAGCCAGCTGTGCACTGCGCTGAGTGGGAGCTGCTAAGCGCCAGCTGATGACAGCCGGATCGAACAAAGCCCAATGTCGTTGCTCTAAGACTGTGATGCCAACCCGCCGGCCTGCGGCTACTAAGCCCACGTGCTCCAGTGCGCGCATGGTCTCGCGGGCGACGGTACGAGAAATTCCAAAACGCTCGGAGATTGCACGCAGCGTAAATTGTGTACCTGCTGGGTGTTCACCCGAGACGATTTCGCGGCCAAGTTCATCGAAGACAGACCCCAGCAGTGGGGCAGTGGCAGTTGCGCCGTGGGGGTGGTGCGGCGGGGTCACGGGTGGTGTTCCTTTCGTCACGAGTCGTCGATTAGCAACGCCGTATCCAGCTTAGTTATGAGCGGCAATTGCTAGGTGCAGAACTGCTCGAATCCAGGCCGAAATGAGTGCGCAAAATAGGCTAGATTGGATAGTTAAAAGGCGGGATGCACGCCTAATTTTAAGTGAAAATCCCCGACAGAACGAGGTACTCCCATGGCATCTGGTACTGCTCCCGACGATCCGAACAAACCGATCAAAGCCATCAACTGGAACACCATTCCCGATGATAAAGATCAAGAGGTCTGGGATCGGTTGACTGGTAACTTTTGGCTGCCAGAAAAGGTTCCCGTTTCCAATGACATTCCCACCTGGAAAACCCTGACTGAGAAAGAAAAAGAGACCACCATGCGGGTCTTTACGGGTCTTACTCTGCTGGATACCATCCAGGGCACTGTCGGGGCTGTGGCTATGTTGCCGGATTGCCAGACGCAACATGAAGAAGCAGTCATGACAAATATTGCGTTCATGGAGTCCGTGCATGCCAAGTCTTATTCGAATATCTTCATGACTCTGGCCTCGACGCCGATGATTAACGATGCATTCCGTTGGTCGGAAGAAAACGAGCGTTTGCAGCGTAAGGCACGCATCGTGCTGGATTATTACCACGGTGAAGACCCAGACAAGCGCAAGGTTGCCTCCACGCTGCTGGAATCTTTCCTGTTCTACTCGGGCTTCTACTTGCCAATGTATTGGTCCTCGCGTGCGAAGTTGACCAACACCGCAGACATTATCCGTCTGATCATTCGTGATGAGGCCGTGCATGGCTATTACATTGGCTATAAATACCAGCAGTCGGTGAAAAAACAGTCGCCAGAGCGCCAGGAAGAGCTGAAGAATTACGCCTTCGAGTTATTGTACGAATTGTATGAAAACGAGATGCAGTACACCGAGGATCTTTACGACGAGCTCGGGTGGACTGAAGACGTCAAGCGATTCCTGCGTTATAACGCAAACAAGGCACTAAACAACCTCGGCTACGAAGGCATGTTCCCGGCTGACGAAACACGAGTGTCCCCAGAAATTCTGTCTGCGTTGGCGCCGAATGCTGATGAAAACCATGACTTCTTCTCTGGTTCCGGTTCCTCTTATGTCATGGGGAAAGCAGAGTTGACGACTGACGACGACTGGGATTTCTAAACCCCGTCGAAAGTATGACACCAACCGGGGGAATAGCAGCCCCCTTCCGGCGTTGAACTTTTCACAGAAACCTCAACAGTTACAGTGGGGTGGCTCACGGAGTATGTGCTCCAGATTATGTGCGCCCCGCCGTGTTACTGGTGGGGTTTTTCGTGTTCCTGCACTTAAGCCGTCTAAGGCTCGTGCCACCATGCCAGTGGGGTAGTGGCCGTCGAAAAGAGCCTGGCTAAGCCTAACTAATGCTGGGCCGGGCGCAGGTGGGAAATGAGAAAACAAAAACGTTCAGTGGTTACCTAAAAACCTCGCAGTGACCTAATATAAATACTCGTAATTAATTGGCATTTTCTGTACCTCCAGTGCGCGCCGATTAGCTGTGCTGGTGGTCGGCGAGTGCTTTCGTAATTAGGAGGAATTATGACCGCTGTGGCGCCACGGCTTGATGATTATGTCGAGCCAACTCGTCCCCAACCAACGGGGCATGAACGCACCGGGTCTAAGGCGTTGACAATTCTTTCAACCACCGACCACAAGCAGCTGGGCATCATGTACTTGATCATGTCCTTCAGCTTCTTCTTCCTCGGTGGCTTGATGGCACTGTTGATTCGTGCCGAATTGTTCACCCCTGGCCTGCAGATGCTGTCCAACGAGCAGTTCAACCAGCTGTTCACTATGCACGGCACCGTGATGCTGCTGCTGTTCGCTACCCCGGTTGTGTGGGGTTTCGCTAACTACATCCTGCCGCTACAGATCGGCGCACCGGATGTGGCTTTCCCGCGTCTGAACGCTTTTGGTTTCTGGATTACCACCATCGGTGGCTTCGTCATGTTGGCTGGGTTCCTGACCCCAGGTGGTGCTGCGGACTTCGGTTGGACCATGTACATGCCGTTGGCTGACTCGATCCACACCCCAGGCTTGGGTGCTGATTTCTGGATCGTCGGTGTCGGCGCTACTGGCGTCGGTACCATCGCCTCAGCTATTAACATGCTGACCACCCTGCTGACTTTGCGTGCACCAGGTATGACCATGTTCCGTATGCCAGTCTTCTGCTGGACCATCATGGTTGCCGCCATCCTGGCCCTGATGATCTTCCCAGTTCTGACCGCTGGTGCATTGGGTGTTCTGTATGACCGTCAGCTTGGCGGCCACATCTACGAGCCAGCCAACGGTGGCGCCATCCTGTGGCAGCACCTGTTCTGGTTCTTCGGCCACCCAGAGGTTTACGTTCTGGCTCTGCCTTTCTTTGGCGTTATCTCCGAGATTGTTCCGGTCTTCTCCCGCAAGCCAGTCTTTGGTTACATCGGCCTGGTCTTCGCGACGCTGTCCATCGGTGGCATGTCGATGGCTGTGTGGGCACACCACATGTTCGTGACTGGCGCTATCCTGTTGCCGTTCTTCTCGTTCATGACCTTCCTGATCGCCATCCCAACCGGTATGAAGTTCTTCAACTGGGTAGGCACCATGTGGAAGGGCCACATCACTTGGGAGACCCCAATGATTTGGGCCATGGGCTTCCTGACCACCTTCCTGTTCGGTGGTATGACCGGTGTCATGTTGGCTTCGCCGCCACTGGACTTCCACCTGGCTGAGTCTTACTTCCTGATCGCTCACTTCCACTACACCTTGTTCGGTACCGTTGTGTTCTCCGCATTCGCCGGTTTGTACTTCTGGTTCCCGAAGATGACTGGTCGTATGCTGGACGAGCGTCTGGGCAAGATCCACTTCTGGTTGACCTTCATCGGCTTCCACGGCACATTCTTGGTGCAGCACTGGGTCGGCAACATGGGTATGCCACGTCGTTACGCTGACTACCTGGACTCCGACGGATTCACCATCTACAACCAGATCTCCACCGTCTTCGCCTTCGTTCTGGGTGCTTCGGTTATCCCACTGGTATGGAACGTCTTCAAGTCTTGGCGCTACGGCGAGATCGTCACTGTTGATGACCCATGGGGTTACGGCAACTCTCTGGAATGGGCAACCTCGTGCCCACCACCACGCCACAACTTCGTCTCGATGCCTCGCATTCGTTCGGAGCGTCCAGCATTCGAGCTGCACTACCCGCACATGGTCGAGCGCATGCGTGCCGAAGCGCACTCTGGCGCTCACGACTCCGGAGCACACGAAGACCCACGCCAGGTTTCGCACGCCAAGCACTAGTCCGTGCCTGTGCTTCTGACGCTTAAGAACGCTCTTAGCAGGTCGAAAGTTCTAACAGCATAGTTCTGGAGAAATCAGCCACAGCGGTTGCGCCAGAACTAGCCACTACCTGCTAACCATCCAAACCCCCGCGCCCATCCACTCCTAGTGGGTAGCGGGGGTTTGGCTTATCCTAGAAACGGCACCCTGCGTATACGCCGCCGCTAGTTTCACCGACGTAGCAACCGAATTGAGGAACCTGTGAACCAACCAGATCCCAAGCAGACCCCCGCTGCATCCCGGCAAGCCGAACCAACCGTCCGCTTGCAGAAAGGATTGCGCTCTGCCGTCGTTATCGTCAGCGGGAAAGACCAAAAAGGCGTTTCTGCGGAATTTTTCCGCGTGCTCGCTAATTATGGCGTGCAGCTGTTAGACGTGCAGCAGTCTGAGTTTTTGGGCCACCTGCAATTGGCTGCGTTTACTGGCATCAAAGACGAGCATTTCGCTGAGCTATCTGAAGCTCTGACCGCTGCATTAACCCCGTTAGGCCAGCAGGTCACCATCGAGTACCGAACAGAAGATAACGACACTCCGGCACCAGATCCACGGTCTACTCACGTCGTGGTGGTGCTGGGAAACCCAGTTACGGCACAGGCGATTTCAGCGATCGGCGCCACCCTGGCCAAGCACGGTGCGAATATCGACCGCATGCGTGGCATAGCGGATTACCCAGTTACTGGCCTAGAAATCTTTGTGTCGGTAGCAAATCCAGCACCTGGTGCCAGTGAAGATCTCCGTGCGGCGCTAGCGCAGCTGACCAGCAACCTCGGGGTGGATATTGCGATCGAACGCGCAGGTCTGGCCCGTCGGGGTAAACGACTGGTGTGCTTTGACTGCGATTCCACGCTAATCACCGGCGAGGTTATTGAAATGCTCGCTGCCTATGCAGGCAGGGAAGCGGAAGTTGCCGAAGTGACTGAACGGGCGATGCGCGGGGAATTAGATTTTGAAGAATCGTTGCGTGAGCGCGTAAAGGCTTTGGCTGGACTGGATGCGTCTGTGGTGCAAGAAGTCGCCGATGCCATCGAACTCACACCGGGCGCGCGCACTACGCTGCGTACGCTGAACCGTATGGGGTATCGCACCGCGGTGGTCTCTGGTGGTTTTATTCAGGTGCTAGAAGATCTCGCCGAAGAACTCGAGCTCGATTACGTTCGGGCCAATACCCTGGAAATCGAAGACGGTAAGCTCACCGGTCGGGTGATCGGACAGGTGGTAGACCGTGCCGCGAAGGCGAATTTCCTCGCGGAATTCGCCGCGGATTCGGGCCTGACGATGGCGCAAACAGTGGCCGTCGGCGACGGTGCCAATGACATCGACATGATCTCCGCTGCCGGCCTGGGCGTGGCTTTCAATGCGAAGCCAGCATTGCGGGAAATTGCTGATACCTCGGTGAGCCACCCATTTTTGGATGAAGTGCTCTACATCATGGGTATTCCCCGCACAGAGATCGATACTTCCGACCGGGAGGATGGCAGCTACCACCGCGTCGCATTGGACTAGCTCTGGGCTGGCTCTGGGCTAGCACTGGACTAGCACTGGACCGGTTTTGGACTAGCTCTGCACCAATCTCTTCAGTGCACCCAGCACGGTCTTTTTATCTTGGGTGCGCCAAAACGGCGGTAAAGATGACAACAAGAACTGGCCGTAGCGCTTAGTGACCACCCGGTTATCCAATACCGCGACCACGCCACGGTCGGTAGCTGACCGCAACAGACGCCCTGCACCCTGCGCCATCAATAGCGCGGCGTGGGTGGCAGAGACTTCCATGAAGCCGTTACGCCCAGCCGCCTGCGCTGCCTCCGAGCGTGCTTGCAGCAGTGGGTTATCGGGCCGCGGAAACGGAATGCGGTCCATCAGCACTAGTGAACAAGCCTTGCCGGGTACGTCGACACCTTGCCACAGCGTCAAAGTGCCAAACAGGACAGAGTGCTCTTTCGTGGCAAACTTTTCGACGAGCGCACCAATCGAATCCTCACCCTGTACATAGACGGGGAAAGGCAACTTCGGGCGCAGCTCATCGGCCGCTTGCACGGCCGCCCGCTTCGAGGAAAACAACCCGAGGGTGCGCCCGCCGGCTGCCATAATCAGCTCACGCATCTCTTCCAAGGTTTCTGGTGCCAGACCATCTCTGCCCGGCTGCGGCAGGTGCTTCGGCGCATAGAGAATCCCGGATTTCGCCGGATCAAACGGGGTGCCCGCATCCAAACTGTCCCACTTGCCCTTGGGCAAACCCCATTGCGCGCCCATGGCGTTGAAACGCCCGCCCAAAGTCAGCGTCGCCGAGGTCAGCACCACGGTGTTCTCCCCGAATAAGCGGTCGCGCAGTAAATCTGCCACCGACAAGGGTGCTACCTGCAATGTGTCCCCGTAGCGTTCATTGCGGTCCAACCAAACCACATCGTCTTGCGCGGCCGGGTCCTCGGTATCGAAGACTTCTTGGATGCGGTGCACGGTTTCTTCCAACGTCGCCAAGTGATTGCGCAGGTTATTGCGTTCGGCGGCGGTTTCTGGCTCGTTGCTGGCTTCGCCCTCCGGGGCATCTTTCAGTGTGGCGCGTAGCGACGCCAGCGCATCTGCGATGGCGGTGAGTTCAGAATCGGCGGCCTGATCCAATTCCGTCCAGCGCCCGTCGGGAAGATCTTCTGTGGTAATCCGCCATTGCTCGGCGAGATCCTTCAAACGGGAATCCTTGCCCTCCGCGCCAAGCGGCCCGGCGCGATTGGCTGCCAAGGTCAGTGAGCGTGGGGAAAGTTCTGCGGTGGTTGCAGAGGTTATGCGGGCATCGAGTTCGTGCGCTTCGTCGATGATGACGCAATCGTGTTCGGGGAGGGTATCGATCTCGGAGATTGCGTCGATGGCGAGCATGGCGTGATTCGTGACGACGACGTCGACCTCGCGGGCTTCTTGGCGGGCGAGTTCGGCGAAACACTCCACGCCGTGTGGGCAGCGCGAGGCACCGAGGCATTCTTGGGAGCTGACAGAAACGTGGCGCCAAGCGGCATCACTGACACTGGTGTCAAGGTCATCGCGGTCGCCGCTCTCGGTTTCTTGGGCCCAGTTGTGCAGGCTGGCGATTTGTTTTCCTAGCCAGGTGATTGGTTGCGGGTTGCCAGGGCGTGCGGGCGTTTCGCTAGCAGCTTGTTCGGCTGTGTGCCCGGAAGCTGTGGCGGCCTTTCCAGCGGCATCTGCAGCCGCTTCTCCGGCGGCCTCTGTGGCAGCTGCGTCCTCGGCTGCTGCCTCTAATTCCGGCTCCAGTTGTGCTTGCGCGATTTTGTTCATGCACAGGTAGTTGGACCGGCCCTTCATGATTGCGAAAGTTGGCCGCCGTTCCATCACCGGCTCCAGGGCGTCGGCAAGCCGAGGCAGATCGCGTTCTATGAGCTGGCGCTGCAAAGCCAGAGTCGCAGTGGAGACGATGACGCACGTATCGGTTTCTTGCGCGTGGCGAAACGCCGGGACCAGGTAGGCCAGGGATTTCCCGGTGCCGGTGCCGGCTTGGACTGCCAAGTGACGCCCGGAACCTAGGGCGGATTCGACGGCGTTGGCCATCCGACGCTGGCCTGGGCGATCTGCACCGCCGAAACCGCTCACGGCAGTGGCGAGAAGTTCTTCGGTGCTGCCGGTATTGGTACCCGTACTAGTGCTGCCGGTCCCGGTGGTGGCGCTGGTATTGGTGCTGGCAGACTCCATTTAGAACCCAGCCAGACGCGTCGGTACCGCAGGTTCACCGCGGCCCAAAGCCAAACCTTCCCACGGCAGGCTGGCAATGCCTGCTGAGACTAGTTCGCGGGAGGCATGCAGGTCATCCAAGCCATCGACGATCTCGCCGTCGCGGATCAACGGAACCGTCAATTCGCGGATTTCTGCACCGGAATGCGCAGGTATCTCGCCGCCAAGCGGGTAGATGATTTCTTCCACAGCCACTCCGGTTTCACGGTACGTGCGCACGCCGGCTTTGGTGCCGCCGTCGGAGACCTTTCCGGACGAACGCTTCGAGACAGGCTTGCCCTCGACTTCCACCAGCTTGTACACCAGCGATGCCGTCGGCGAGCCAGAGCCAGTGACCACGGAAGTGCCGACGCCAAAGACATCGACGGGGTCACCGCGCAAACCAGCGATGGCGAATTCGTCGAGGTCAGAAGAGACTACGATTTTGGTGTTGGTCGCGCCGAGCCCATCAAGCTGTTTGCGCACCCGGCGGGTGAGTGCGCCGAGGTCACCGGAGTCGATGCGCACGCCCCCCAGCTCTGTGCCTGCAACAGCGACCGCGTTTTCTACGCCCCGGGTGATATCGAAAGTATCAACCAGCAGCGTCGTCGATGCACCGTGGCGTTTCACCTGCGCAGCAAAAGCTGATTTCTCATCCGGCTGGCCGTTCTCGTCGACGTGCAACAGTGTCCACGCGTGCGCAGCTGTCCCCTGCGCCGGAATGCCGTAGCGGCTGGCGGCTTCCAAGTTAGAGGTGGCGTCGAACCCAGCGAGATAAGCCGCACGGGCGGCAGTTACCGCAGCGTATTCGTGTGTGCGGCGCGAGCCCATTTCGAGCATGAAGCGCCCATCCGCAGCGCAGACCATGCGGGCAGCGGCAGAGGCCACAGCAGAATCCGCGTTCAAAATGGACAGCACGACGGTTTCCAAGATGACGCATTCGGCGAAAGTCCCGCGGACCGTCAAAATGGGTGAAGACGGGAAGTAGAGCTCGCCCTCGCGGTAGCCATCTACCTGGCCGCGAAAATGATAATTACGCAGGTACTCGATGGTTTCCGGTTGCAGGAAATCGAGCTGTTCCAGTTGTTTTTCAGTGAAGCGGAAATCGCGGATTGCTTCCAGCACTCGCGCCGTGCCAGCGACGATGCCGTAGCGGCGCTCAGTGGGCAAGCGCCGGGTGAAAACCTCGAAGGTGACGTTGCGGTGGGCGGTGCCGTCGGCAAGCGCGGCTTCGAGCATCGTCAGCTCGTATTTATCTGTTAATAGCGCGGTGGAAGCGGCAGGATGCTGCAAAGAATTCACACTCGCTAAGGATACACCCAGCATTCTTGCCGACGGCTGGTGGCCGCAGGAGGGCTGAGCAGGTTCAACGGCCCTAGAAATTGTAGGCTTTTGAACTTCGTGAGTGTCTAGCTTGAACTTCGTGGGTGTCTAATATGCAGAAATCACGGGAACGAGTCAGTAAACTAGCAGTCATGAATACGCGCAAGTCTGAGGCTCACGAGTTGGCTCACGAGTCGGAAGTTTCTGTACCACTAGAAACCTCCGCCATGGAAGTGCACGCATCTAGCCCAATGGCCAGCCCCGAGCTGGATGAAGAAATTGACGTTGAGGTTGCTACGAGTGCGAATCTGCCGTGGATGTGCATCGTGTGGGATGACCCCGTCAATCTCATGAGTTATGTAACTTACGTGTTCCAAACCGTGCTGGGCTTTTCGAAATCCCGCGCGCAGGAGCTGATGATGCAGGTGCATTCGGAAGGCAAAGCCGTGGTGACCTCCGGTGAGCGCGATAAGGTGGAAGCCGACGTGAAAAAGCTGCACACCGCTGGGCTGTGGGCGACGATGCAGCAAGCGGGCTAATCCCCGGCGCGATATTCCGAGTAATTAAGGACTAGAGGAGCTTTCGAGACCATGCAACCGTGGCGCAAGAAGAAGGGCCTGCGACGCAGCCCGAAATTCCAGACCGTTCTCGACCCCATTGAGCGTGAAGCCATGGGCGATATTATCGCCGCTGTCGTGGAAGCGATTATCGCCCGAGCGCAGTCTGCGCCGAAAGACGAGTTGGCTGAGATGATGGATATGCCTTCTGGCCACAAAGAAGCGCCGGACGATCCCGCACTGGCGCGGTTGTTCCCGGATTTTCAGCGCGAAGGCGACGAGGAATACGACGGCGATCGCTCCCTGTTGCGCTCGCTGCACGAAAATGACATTGCGCGTGCCAAGCTGCAGAACCTGCAGTTGGTCTCCGAAAAGGTCAACGAGGGCGTAGAAATTAACTTGGATGAATCCGAGGTGCAGGCCTTTGTTGCGGGCCTGAATGACGCCCGGTTGTATCTGGCGAATACGGATAAGAAAGTCTCAGAGCTGATCTCAGACCGCGACGCGTTGGTGGAATGGTTGGCTTATAACCAAGATTCGCTGCTTAGCGCCATGATGGAAGACTAAAAGATTAGATGCGTATGTCTAATCGGTCCGAAATGGACTTTTGCCCCGGTGTGGGCATCGGACATGTCAGCCTCGGTGCTACCGGGGTGAGTGTGCTGAGCTTCGCTGCAGCTGGTTCTGGCGCAGGCGCGGTCGCCAGCGTTGATGTGCGCGGCGGCGGCCCCGGAACCCGAGAAACAGACTTGTTAGCGCCAGAAAATACCGTCGGTGCAGTACAAGCGATTGTGCTGGCCGGCGGTTCTGCGTATGGGCTGGCAGCTGCCGATGGTGCGATGGCGGAGTTGGAATCACGCGGGGCTGGTTTTCGCGTTTTCGGCCCGGATAGCGATGGGCCAGTGGTGCCGATCGTGCCCGCGGCGGTGATTTTTGATCTTGCCGTAGGCGATCCGCAACACCGGCCGACTGCGGCAGACGGGCAGCGTGCCACGGCTCGTGCGCTGGAAAACTTCGACGGCGTTGCCAATACGACATCGACAAGCAACATCGGCGCTGGCTGTGGAGCTACCGCCGGAAAGCTACGTGGCGGGTTCGGCCAAGCCAGCCGGGAAGTTGCAGGCTACCAAGTCTCTGCCGCCGTGGTAGCCAACCCCGTCGGTGAGGTCGTCGATGCAGCTACGGGTAGATTGTTCGGTGCCCCGGAGCGCGCACCCGTGGACCCGGAAAGATTCGCGGATCTGCCCAGTCCAGCCGCGTCACTGAATACCACCATCGGGGTGATCGCCACCAACGCGCCGCTCAGCAAAGCGCAGTTACGCCGGTTGGCGATGTGTGGCCACGATGGGATTTCCTGGGCTGTACGGCCTGCCCACAGCCCGTTGGACGGGGACACGCTGTTTGCGGTTTCGACAGCTGCGAAAGAAACAGTTGCGAAAGAATCGGCTGATTCACCCCACAATTCGTCTAGCATGGTGGACGATCCAGCGACCACCACAGAAACGATGACTACAGAAACGATCACCACAGAAATGATGACTGCCCTGTGTGCGGCAAGTTCCCAGGTGGTCTGCGATGCCATCGTGCATGCCGTGGTGCATGCGGAACCCGGTTACGGCTTGCCGACGTACTCGCAACTGGCTAAGGCAGCGAATTTCGCGAACTAGGAGAATGACCAGCCGATGGAACCAAGTTTTCGCCGACCACCCCGTGATAACTTCCGGCAGTACAACCCGAATTACTCCGGGCCGGGAAATACTGGCCACACTGGCGGGATGATGCCGTACCTGTCGAACCAACCGGCCCGCCGCGGTGGTGGTGGACCTGCGCGGCTAGGCGTCGGTCGGCGTTTACAAGCGGGTACATCCTATGCCGTGACCTATGTCGTCGTGATTTGGGCGGTGCACATCGTCAACCAGTATGTGCTCGGCGGATCGCTGTTGGCCTACGGTGTACACCCGCTGGACACCACAGCCTGGTGGACGGTGTTTACGGCGCCGCTGATTCACGGCAATTTCGCGCACTTGATTTCGAATACCATCCCAGGGGCATTATTCACTTTTGTGATTGCGGCCTCCGGTAAACACGTGTGGCTGAAATCGACGTTGATCATCACCCTGGTTGCAGGCATGGGCACGTGGCTGATTGGCGGCGTGGGTACGGTGCATATCGGTACTTCCGGTGTGCTCTATGGCTGGTTTGCTTATTTGCTGGTACGCGGAATTTTCAATCGTAGTTTCACCCAGCTGGTTATCGGCCTGGTCATTGCCAGCGTGTACTCGGGATTAATCTGGGGAATCTTCCCGACGATGCCGGGCGTGTCCTGGCAGGCGCATTTGTGTGGATTCATCGGTGGCATCATTGCCGGATTCATGGTGCGCAACACGAAATAGCCAGCGGCAATGCACGTGTGGGCTCGAGCGAGCTCAGGCGTCGAAAAGCGCAGGCATCGACAAGACTGAGCAACCTGATTTTGTGCAGCCGCTAAACTACAACCCGTGAGCACAACCGAGACCACCAGCGAGAGCCCCGTACAGAACACGTTGTCTACGCCCATGAGCAACCGCACCCCGCGCCAGCTGGACCGGGAAGCACCGATCGGGATTTTCGACTCTGGCGTCGGCGGCTTGACAGTTGCGCGCACCATTATGGATCAGCTGCCGAATGAATCGGTGCTATATATAGGCGATACTGCGCATGGGCCTTACGGGCCTTTGCCTATTGCTCAGGTGCGCAGCCATGCCCAGCGGGTGGCTGATGAATTGGTGGAACGTGGCTGCAAAATGCTGGTTATTGCATGTAACACCGCCACCGCAGCTTTCCTGCACGATGCGCGTGAACGTTACGACGTGCCTGTGGTGGAGGTGATCCAGCCGGCTGTGCGGCGTGCGATGGCAACTACCCGAAACGGCAAGATCGGTGTCATTGGTACCGAAGGAACCGTGAAGTCTGGTGCCTACCAAGACATGTTTCGGCTGAATCCGGCGGTGACCGCGCAAGCGGTGGCGTGTCCGGCATTCGTGGATTTTGTGGAACGCGGCATTACCTCCGGGCGGCAGATTTTGGGGGTGGCGCAAGGCTATGTTGAGCCGCTGCAGTCGGCGGGCGTCGACACGCTCGTGTTGGGCTGCACGCACTACCCGTTGTTGTCCGGAGTTTTGCAGTTGGCGATTGGCGAAAACGTCACCTTGGTTTCCTCGGCAGAAGAGACCGCGAAGGATGTTCTGCGGCATTTGACGGAATTGGATCTGTTGGCGACTGGGAAAAAACAACAACGTATTTTTGAATCTACGGGGGATCCAGAAAAATTCGCGGAGCTTTCCCAGCGCTTTTTAGGTTTGGGTGTGGGTGAAGTCACTCGATCTGCAACTGGCGTCGGCAAGGCTTAAACTATGGGGATTAGAAAATAAGTTGTTGGTGATTAACTGGCAGCTGTGATGCAACTGGGATAGACATCATGAAACTCACAGTCCTTGGTTCCTCTGGATCGGTACCCTCGCCGGGCAACCCGGCTAGTGGCTATTTGCTGACGTTTAGTGATTCATCTGCGCCCTCGGTAGTAGTAGATTTCGGTTCTGGCGTGTTCGCTGCCCTGCAGGAGATTGCGGAACCCTCGGCGTGCCACTTAGTGATCAGCCATATGCATGCAGATCACTGCAGTGATTTTCCAGGGTTGATGGTTTGGCGACGTTTTCATCCCACTCGCAATGCGCACCGACGTCATCGCCTATTGGGTCCGAGCCATACGGTCACGCACCTGGGCCGGATGAGTGGGAATTTTCTGGACGAGGTAGATGATCTCTCAGATACTTTCGAGTTCACCGCTTTGCAACATGGTGTGCCGCAGGTTTTTGAGCAAGCTACGATCACCCCGTTTCGTACTGTGCACCCGACAGAGACGTTCGCATTGCGGATTGAAGATCACGTCAGTGGCAAGGTGATTGCCTATTCGGCTGATACTGCCTACACCGAGGACCTGGTGGAATGTGCACGTGGCGCAGAGTATTTCCTCTGCGAGGCTGCTTGGGGGGTGACCGCAGCCGATAAGATTTCTGGCATGCATATGTCTGGCGCTGATGCCGGGGTGCTGGCTTCGAAGGCCGGGGTGCGCAATTTGGTGCTGACACATTTACAGCCCTGGGGCGATAGCGCTGCCACAGTGCGGGCAGCCGAGAATCATTTTTCCGGTCGGGTGCATGTTGCACTGCCCGGTAATGAATACACAGTCTAAGTCAGCTGCACGTAGGTATGCTGGCAAGCATGTCTGATTTTCAGCGAGCTGATCAACGTGCCCTTGATGAACTCCGCCCGGTGCGCATCACCCGTGGTTTTACCTCCAACCCAGCTGGTTCCGTGTTGGTGGAATTCGGTAATACCCGCGTGATGTGTACAGCCTCAGTTTCAGAGGGTGTGCCGCGTTTCAAAAAATTCTCTGGCGAAGGTTGGCTGACTGCCGAATACGCCATGTTGCCTTCCGCTACCCACGAGCGCATGCCGCGCGAGTCCATGCGCGGCAAAGTTAAAGGCCGTACCCACGAGATTTCTCGCTTGGTGGGCCGTGCGCTGCGTGCCGCGGTGGATCTGGGCGAGTTGGGCGAAAACACCATCAACCTGGACTGCGATGTGCTGCAGGCTGATGGTGGTACCCGTACTGCCGCGATCACCGGCGCTTACGTGGCGCTTGCCGACGCCATCGCTGTGCTGCAAGAACAGGGAGTGGTGCCGGGCGAGCCGTTGCTGGATCCGATCGCTGCGATCTCCGTGGGCATCATCGACGGACACGTGTGCTTGGATCTGCCGTACGAGGAAGATTCTCGCGCGGAAGTTGACCTGAACGTGGTGATGGATGCGCACGGTGATTTCGTGGAGATCCAGGGCACTGGCGAAAATGGCGTCTTTGGCCGCGATGAGCTGGACGAGATGCTGGATGTGGCGCAAAAAGGTTGCTACGAGTTGATTGAGGCGCAACGTGCCGCTTTGGCGAAGCCGCTGTCTGGCGGCGCTGCTGCGCAGGATGGTGCCCGGGGAGGCGATGCCTAGTGCAGATCCTGGTTGCATCGAATAATCCCAAGAAACTCGCTGAGTTGCGCAAGATTGTTGCCGAGGCTCCGGAGTTGGCTGATCTGGCCGAGGTCGAGGTCATCGGCACCGCAGATGCCCCGGCTTACGAGGAACCGGTGGAAGACGGCCGCACTTTTGCAGATAACGCCCTGATCAAAGCCCGCGCCGGGGCGAAAAACACCGGCTTGGTCACCATCGCGGATGATTCTGGTTTGGCGGTTGACGAGCTTGCCGGGATGCCGGGGGTGTTGTCCGCGCGTTGGTGCGGCGAGCATGGCAATGATGCTGCGAATAATGCACTGCTCTTAGCGCAGCTTGCCGACGTCCCGGATGAGCGCCGCAGCTGTGCATTCGTGTCGGTGTGTGCGCTAGTTACTCCGGACGGAGCCGAACACGTGGTAGAAGGCCGCTGGGAAGGCCAGTTGTTGCGCAGCCCGCGTGGTGAAAATGGTTTCGGCTATGATCCGCTCTTCGTCCCGGAGGCAGAAATTGCCCAGGCCGGGGGCATCGAGCAGGCGCGCAGTTCCGCGCAGCTAAGCCCGGAAGAGAAAAATGCCGCCTCGCACCGGGGCAAGGCGTTGGCGCAGCTGGTGCCGACATTGGCCGAATTGCTGCGTTAAACAGTGACAGCTGCGAAAAACAGTGACACTGGCGCTAGCCGGTGACTCACAGTTTCCTGACTGTTACCGGACGTCGGCAAGCTGAAATTCAGTGGTAATTTCCTTGCGACGTTTGGCCTCCATCCAGAAGGAGAAAAACGGCACCACGCCGGATAAGGCAGTGCTGAGCCATTTCAGGGGCTCCCAGCGTGCCTTCAGCCCCAGGTTGATCACGCTGAGCACGAACCCGGCATAAACCCAACCGTGGGCGACGCCGATATAGCGGGCCCACACGGGGATCTCGAGGCCCAGGATGTATTCGCTGATCATGCGGCCGACCAAAAACAGCAAAAAGAAGCCGGTGATAAAGGCCAGCGCCGAGAAAATGGTTAGTGCGCTGCGCACGCGTTTTTGCCGCTCGGGGTGGATGGATTTCTGAGTACTCACTAGCTGTCCTTTTTCTGGGTTGGGTGCTGCTTACGTGCTTGCCGACGACGCGCTGCCGGGTCTGCCAGTTCGTTGAACGCCGCGACGTTGTCATTGCGTCGGGTGGGCAGGAAATCGTCGTCGATGGCAGTGACGGTTTGCTCTAGCTTGTGCCTGTCTGCGACATAAGGCTGGTTGCTTGTTTCGGGGTTGTTTTCTTCGGCCAGTTTCTCGTTTTCGTAGCGCAAAATCATGCGGTAGGCGAATACCGCGAAACCTGCGAACAAGGGCCATTGGAGTGCGTAACCGAGGTTTTGGAAGGTGCCGGAACCGGATTGGAATCGCGTCCATTGCCACCAGGCCAGCCCGAAGAAGCAGATGACGACGATAGCGAGCAGGACGAGGTGCCACCACCGCACGCGGATCGTGGCGCGTTTGTCATTCTGCGAGTCCTTCACGGCCTCAAGATTACCTAACTGGGGGCGAAAGTTGGCACTGGCGACGGTGTGCGCTAAACTATATTTTCGCAAGCGCCCGTGGCGGAATTGGCAGACGCGCTGGATTTAGGTTCCAGTGTCTTCGGACGTGTGAGTTCAAGTCTCACCGGGCGCACATTTTATACCCTCGCCACCAGGTTTTTCCAGGTAAGCGAGGGTTTCTTGATTTCTGGTTTGGGTTCGTGAGGGCTCGTTCTCGGTCAAAATGGGTCAAAAATGCCCGGGTTGAAACCTACCGTGGTCGACGCAGCACAGCGATGAGGAAATCAGAGTCAGTATCGAATGGTTCGATGTTGAAGCTAGATAGCAGGAGGTCTTGGGCGAAACCAGCCGCAGTACACGATTCGAGGAATTCGCTGAAGCCCCAACCACGGCCAGCACCAAATGCTAGTACTGCGCGACCGCCTGGCCGCAATGGCTCATAGAGATTCGCAATGGCGGTTTCCCGATCCGCTGGGTCAATGAAGCCGAGTACGTTACCGACGCTAAAAACGACGTCGAAGCTGCCGCGCATGTGCCCCAGCTCTGGCTGTTCGTACAACGTGGCAGAGCCTAGATCACCAACGTGCCATTCGGCGTCAGGGAAGTCGTGTTTGGCATGCTCAATCAGCACCGGGTCTAGGTCGATTCCGGCAACGGTGTGGCCGCGTGCGATCAGTGGCCCGCCGGCCCGGCCAGTACCGCAGCCTGCGTCGAGGATTTTGGCACTGCGTGGGCTCAATGCGTCGACAAAGCGGGCTTCGCCATCAATGTCTTTGCCTTCGGCGACGAAGCGTTTCCACCGGGCAGCGTAATTCTCAGAGTGTGACGGATTGTTGCGGGTGAGGTCATTCCAGGTAGGCATGGTTCCATTCTAGTTCGTCTGCGCGACCAAGTGGCCTGGCGTTCGTCTGCGCGACCAAGTGGCCTGGCGCGGCGGGGATTCCAAGCGCCCGGCGCCAACGCGGCTGGTTCAAGAGCTCTGCGTGGCGGGGATGGTTACTGTGCGATCAACTTGTTTATCCATCGCACGACAATGGAAGGGGCAAACCTGGCGGCGTAGCGCATGACTAACGACGGTAGCCCGACTGAGTACATGATGCGATGCCGGGTTAACCTGTTGGCGGAGTGCACGGCTTGCCAAATTTTGTCCGCTACCTGTTCTGGAGTTAGATGCACGCCTAAGCGTTTAATGGATTCCGCGTTACCGCTGGCCAGCTTTGTTTTTGCCCAGAGCGGCATGATGTTGAGTACACGTATCTCGTCTTTTTCCCATTCCAGCTCCAGCGCTTGGCTGAAGCCTTGGACATAAAATTTAGATGCCGAATACGGGGCGATGTGCGGTTGTCCGTAGATCGAGGATGCTGAGCCCATGTTTATGAGATGAGCTCCCGGGGTCTTCTTTAGGTATTGGTGTGCTGCGCGCGCTCCCAGGGTGACACCGGTGCAGTTGATGGTTACTTGGGCTGCGATCAGGTCAGGGTCTTGCTCAGTGATATCGCCGAAGCCGATCACGCCGGCGTTGTTGTCCAGGACGGTTAGTGTTCCGTCGGTATGAGCGGTGAAATGCGCCAATGCCTCGTCCCATTGTTCGGCGTCGGTGACATCCAGGTGGCCGGTGATGAGTTGTGGATATTCGGATTGGAATTCCGCCAGGCGCTCGTCGTCAATGTCGTAGGCGCCGACGACCCATCCTGCGTCGAGGAATTTCGTGGCGACAGCTTTGCCAATTCCGGTTGCGCCGCCGGAGACAAAAATGCTGCGTGGGGTCACGCGAATAGGGTGTTGGCCGGTTGCTAGGTGTGGTTGCGTGGAGTTCATGCTCATAGGCTACGCCACAATTTCCGGGCATGTGTTGCATTTAACACTTGTTGGTGGTTCCTAGGAGAACAGGGGCCTTGTTCTGGTTGCCGTCCTCAGGAGTGCTTGGGGTTACGCGCGCAAAGAAAATGCGTTTAAATGGGAAAGAAGTGCTCGCGGTGCTTCTGTTGATCTCAATCTGAGATGGCGACTTCCGAACACAGCAGACTTCCGAACACAGCAACTGAAAGGACGCGCACATGATTTTGCTCTCTATGGTGGGGATTCTCCTCGTACTGCTAATTTTGGTAGCTACGTCCTCCATATTTACTGTGCAAACCCGGCAGGCGGCTGTCATCGAGCGCATGGGCAAATTTCACCATGTTGCGCACGCCGGGCTGAATATCAAAATTCCTTTTGTCGACCGGGTGCGGGATCGGATCTCGTTGCAGGTGCAGCAACTTGATGTGATGGTCGAGACGAAAACCCAGGACAACGTCTTTGTGCAAATCCCCGTCGCGGTGCAGTACCAAGTCGTGGAAGGTCGCGAGCGCGAGGCCTACTACCTGCTGTCTAACCACGAGCAGCAAATCATCGCGTATGTGCAAGATAATGTGCGTTCTTCGGTGGCTGGGATGAAGCTGGATGAGTCGTTTTCCTCCAAAGACGATATTGCCCGCAATGTGGCGGAATCCTTGCGCGACAACATGGCGGAATATGGTTGGCACTTTGTCAATACCCTGGTCACGGATATCCGCCCAGATTCCAAGGTGCGTGATTCCATGAACGCCATCAACGCCGCCCAGCGCGAGCGCGATGCCGCGGTGTCGCAGGCAGAAGCCGAAAAGATCCGTGTGGTCAAGGAAGCTGAAGGAGCTGCGGAGGCCCGTCGTTTGCAGGGACGGGGTGTGGCGGATCAGCGTAAAGAAATTGTGGAAGGCATTGCTGCGCAGTATGAGCTGCTGCGTGAGGCGGGCATTGAGGAATCTCCGGAGGTACTCATGCTGGTTTCGCAGTATTTGGACGCAATGGTCGATGTTGCCGGTAATGGGGGCTCGAATGTGATGTTTATGCCTAATAACCCAGGTGGCATGGGCGAGCTTTTCGACGGCATGCGCAATGTGTTGTACTCAACTCAGCTCAGCTCTAGTAACAAGCCTGCGAACAAGAAAAAGGACTAACCCGTGCCTGACACGCCAGCACATTTTTCCCCAGAATTCAGGTCTAGCCGGGAGATCTCTCGGATCGACGCCCAGCATATTTGGCACCCATATGCTGCACCTGGCGAGCCAACGAGGGTGGTTCGCTCGACCGACGGTTGCTATTTGGAGCTTGCCGACGCCGTCACCACCGCAGCACCCGGCCCAGCGGTGGAAGCTTCAGTCGATCCGGAAAGCGCAGCACAACCAGATTCGCAGTGGGTGATCGACGGCATGAGTTCGTGGTGGGCTGCCTGCTTTGGTCATTCTCACCCGCGTTTGGTGGCGGCAGCGAAAAATCAGATTGATGCGATGAGTCACGTTATGTTCGGCGGCCTGACGCACCAACCAGCTGCGCAGCTAACAGAAAACTTGCTCGCGCTCACCGAAAACCGTTACCAGCAGGTGTTTTATTCGGATTCTGGGTCAGTTGCCGTGGAAGTTGCCATCAAAATGGCGCTGCAATACGCCCGTGGAGCGAGCCCGGCCGCAGATGAGGAAACCAGCCGCAACAAGCTGTTAACCTGGCGTTCTGGTTACCACGGCGACACTTTCCAGGCGATGAGCGTGTGCGATCCCGACGGCGGCATGCATTCCTTGTGGAGCGGAACGGTAAAAGAACAAATCTTTGTGCCCGCGCCCCCCACGCGGGGTACGAGCGCGCAAGAGCGAGAAGAGTACCTGCAGGTGGTAGAAAACGCCATGAATGGCGAGGTTGCCGCGATGATCATCGAGCCGGTGGTGCAAGGAGCCGGGGGCATGCGTTTTCATGATCACGAACTACTCGTAGGCATTCGCGAGTTGTGCAGCAAACACGGCATCGTGCTAATCGCCGATGAGATCGCCACCGGTTTTGGTCGTACTGGCGAGGTGTTTACCACCCATGCAGCGGGCATCACCCCGGATATTTTGTGCGTCGGCAAGGCTCTCACCGGTGGATTTATGTCCTTGGCAGCCACCTTGGCCACGAAAGAAGTCGCGGAGACCATGCAGCCTGCTGCGCTGATGCATGGCCCGACGTTCATGGCTAACCCGCTGGCTTGTGCAGTTGCCACCGAGGCGACAGCAATGATTCGGGAAGGCGAGTGGCGCAGCGACGTAGCACGGATTGAATCAGCACTCGTGGCGGGGTTGCACCCATTACGCGACAAGCCTGGCGTGGCTGATGTCCGGGTGCTCGGTGCGATCGGCGTAGTGGAAATGGATGCGGACGTCGACATGGCGCAAGCAACTGCTGCTGCGCTGTCTGCTGGGGTGTGGCTTCGCCCCTTCGGACGCCTGGTTTATACCATGCCACCGTATATCTGCAACGGTGATGAGCTGACTGCCATTTGCCAAGCCATCGCACGCATTGTTGAAGTCTGTGGCACCGGTGACGCACATGGCACCCGCGGCATTCGCGACACCGAGGCGCGAACAACCCAGCTGACGGAAACAACGCCAGCAACCACATCAACTACACGGACCACAGCAACCGCACCAACCACGCCAAAGGAAACCGCATGATCATTACCGGTACTGGAACCGGAGTGGGCAAAACCATCGCAGCCGCCACGCTCGGATGGGCTTGGCAGCAACCGGTGCTGAAGCCACTACAAACTGGTGACGACGATGACGCCGCCGTGGTCACCAAACTCACGGGCATTGCCGGTGACGTGTACCGGCGTTACCCAGACCCACTGGCACCAAACCTGGCAGCCAAGCGCGCCGGGCTCACGCAGGCAGACCGCGACGCAGTGGGCCAGTGGATCTCTGACTTCCGCGCGGAACACGGAATTTGTTTAGTGGAAGGCGCTGGAGGTTTGTTAGTGCGCTTAGGCAATGACCGCAATGGGCGGGAGTTTAGTGTGCTGGACCTGGCCAAAGACCTTGGGGAAAAGTTGGTGGTGGTGACGAGCACCGGCTTGGGCAGCTTGAACATGGCTGAGTTGACGGTGCGCACCGCAGAAGCCGCCGGGGTGGAAGTCGCCGGATTGATTGGTGGGAGCATGCCGGAGCAGCCAGATTTGGCAACGGAATTGAACGTGCAAGAATTGCCGCGGGTAACGGGCAAGCAATTGTGGTTTAGCCTGCCGGAAGCAATGGGGGAGTGCTCCCCAGAAGAGTTTCGCGAGCGCGTCGACAAGCTGGGGGTTCCGGCGTTTCATACGGTAGCCGGGCTACCAATGTTGGGGATGTAAAACAGTGCAGATTTCCATTGGGACGGACCTGGTTCATGTGCCCGGATTGCGTGAGCAATTAGAGATCCCTGGTTCACGTTTCCGTCGTGTATTCAGTGATTTTGAGTGGCGTAGCGCCCAGGCCAGCGCCCACGGGCAGTATGTGCACTTGGCGGGGCGGTGGGCCGCGAAAGAGGCTTTTTTGAAGGCCTGGGCGCAGGCTCGTTATGGCAGTGCGCCGTGGTTGCGGGAAGAAGACATCGATTGGTCGGCAATCACGGTGCGCCCGGACCGCTGGGGCAGGTTAGCACTGGATTTCGCCCCGGATTTGGCGCATGAGATCACGGCGGCGATCGGGCAGTTTCAGCACAGCATCAGCATCAGCCACGATGGTGATTACGCCACCGCGAGCTGCGTGCTCTATTACTAGCGTAAAACTCGTGTTTGCCCAGCGATTATTAGCAGCGCTATAGAGTGGCCACGCTGAATAGGTAGGCGACCAGCATCCGTTTGGTTTCGTCGACGGTGCGGGAAAAAGCTTTGGCATCGTCACTTTGTACACCAAAATTCATCAGGGAGACCACGGTGTGCACGAGCAGCCCGGCCATCTCATGGCGGGCCGTTTCCCCCATTTCTGGTGCCAGCGGGCGCAGGGCTTGTGCGATAATCGCCAGCATTTCTTGCTGGGTATCCGCGGCTGTGGCACGCGTAGCCGGCGTGGACTGGATGGCGTGCCAGACAGCACGGCGGGAGGGATCTTCACTCCACATATGTGCGAGGTGGTCAATGAAACCTTCCAACACCTCGGGCCATTGTGGAGCGGGGATTTGTGCAGAAAATGATTGCAGAGCACCAACGGTTTCTGCGGTGTCGACGCGATCAAGTTCGCAGATCATTGCGTATTTATTGGCAAAGAATTGGTAGATCGTGCCGATGGGTACCTCGGCACGGCGGGCGACTTCATCGAAAGTGAAGGACTCGAAACCGACGTCGACAAGCACAGCCCGTGCGGCCTGCAAAATGCGATGGAAACGCTCCCGGCTGCGTGCTTGCGACGGCCGACGCCGTGGCACCAGAATCTCTGACATCGGCTTCTACGCCCTGACTTGTCTACTACGTGAGTTTTTAGTGTTTGCTTAACAGAACCAGCGATGTGGCGCCGTTTAGCTTTCCAGCTTTGGCAAATCACGCACTACGCGCGCAACGTGGCCCGTGGCCTTGACGTTGTACTGAGCGAGTGCCACAGCACCGTTGTTGATGAGGAAGGTGGAACGGATAACGCCCTGCACCTTCTTGCCGTAGTTGTTTTTCTCGCCGAAAGCGCCGTAGGCTTCCATGACTTTCTTGTCGACGTCGGAAAGCAACGGGAAATTCAGGTCGTGGTCTTTTTTAAACTGCGCGAGTTTTTCTGGCTTGTCCGGTGAGATACCAACGACGTCGATGCCCAGATCATTGAGCTGGCTCAAGGAGTCGCGGAAATCGCAGGCTTGTTTTGTACAACCTGGGGTATTGGCCTTGGGGTAGAAATAGACCAGTACGCGCGAGTAATCCGATAGTTTCGTGGTGCCGCCCTCGTCGTTAGGCAGCTCGAAATCGGGTGCAGCATCTCCTACGCCAAGTTGAATATTGCTCATACCTAACACCATACCGGCTTGGCAGGCCGCCGGGTAGGCGTGCAAGGGTAGTCTGACGTAGACTAGCTAACACAATTGCCAGGAAACTGTGAGCATCGCACCGGTGTTGTGAACCGGCGTATCGCACCGGCTCAGCGAACCGGTGTCGTGAACCGGTGCGGCGAACTAGGGCAGTGAATAAAACGTTGTGAATAAAACGCAGTGAATAATTAGGAGAGTCCACGTGGCACGGAAAATTGACGATATTCAGCGTGACATTGAACGCACCCGTAAGCAGCTGGCGGGAACGCTTGACGAGCTTGCGCAGCGCACCAAACCTGGCAACTTAGTCAACGATGCCAAGTCCAACCTCCTGGAAAAGCTGCAAGACCCGCAGGTGCAGAAGATCTTGGCTGGTGTGGGTGCCGTTGTGGCTGCTGGCATCGCATTCAACGTGTTCAAGGGGCGTCAGCGCAAGAATGACATTCAAGAGCTTAAGCGCATGATTGTGGAACACGACGTATAAAACCTTAGGTTTTATACGTCGTGTTGGTGAAAATCGGCGTTAGTCGATGATTTCTGCACCCGCGTTGCGCATCTCTTCGATAGCGCTGCGTTCTGTGTCTTCCGCTACCGGTGAACACAGCTCACGTAGCACGCGCACGCGGGCTTTTGTCTGTGTGCAGGCATCCAGTACCGTTGCGCGTACGCAATAATCCGTGGCAATACCGACGACGTCGACCTGCGCGATGTCACGTTCGTTCAGCCAATCGGCCAACCCGGTGCCACTAGCGCTCGTAGTCTCAAAACCGGAATACGCCGCGGTGTATTCGCCTTTGCGGAAGGTCTCGTCGAATTTCATCTCCGCTACTGCCGGGTGCAACTGTGCGCCATGGGAATCCGCCACGCAGTGCACCGGCCAGGTAGTAGTGAAATTCGGTTCTTCGCCTTCTGGGGCAAAATGCGAGCCTGGAGCAATGTGCCAGTCCATGGTCGCTACGACATAGTCATAATCGTCGGTGGCCAGTGTGCCAATGTGCTCGGCGACTTCGTTGCCCCGCGCAGTACCCAAAGAACCGCCTGGACAGAAGTCATTTTGCACGTCCACCACTATCAGGGCAGTGCGGTTTTGCTTAGTGTTGTTGCTCATAGTTTCTCAGTCTAGTATTCCCCGGGTGTTTGCCCGCCTGTAGTGGGGCGTATTCTGGCACGAGATTTTTGCCGATTCAGTAGATTTAATTTATCCAGGAGAGTGATTGTGAAAGCACCAATTTCTTCCTACCTCGACACCATCCTGGACGAGGTTCGCTACCAAGACGCGGGTTCTAATGCCGACTATATTCCTGAACTGGCGAATAAAGACCCAAATTCCTTGGGTGCGGCGATGTGTACCACCTCAGGGCATATCTATAGCGCCGGTGATGCCGAGGTGGAATTCAGCATCCAATCGATCTCTAAGCCGTTTATTTATGCGATGGCTGTGCAAGAGCATGGCATCGACGTGGTCAGTGAGATCGTCGGCATGGAACCGTCGGGTGAAGCGTTCAATGAGCTTTCCCTGGACCGGGAAGGCCACCGCCCGGTAAACCCGATGATCAACGCGGGCGCGATTGCCGTGACCCAGTTGATCGGCGGGACTGGCGCTACGGTGGAAGACCGGATTGAAATGATCCGCGCTTTCTTGTCTGAGATGGCCTGCCGCCAGCTGCGGGTGGACTATGATCTCTGCGATTCCGAGCTGCAATATGCTGACCGTAACTTGTCATTGGCACACATGCTGCGCAATTACGACATTATTCAGGACGACGCCCACGATGCCGTCGTTAGTTACACCGCGCAATGCTCGGTCATGGTGACGACCCGCGATTTGGCCTTCATGTCCGCAGTGTTAGCCAATGGTGGCGTGCATCCGCTGAACGGCAAGCGTGTCCTGGAGCCAGATGTCTGCCGCTTAACCTTGGCTGTGATGAGCTCAGCGGGAATGTATGACCAGGCTGGGCGTTGGATGGCGCATGTGGGCATTCCCGCAAAATCTGGTGTTTCGGGTGGTTTGCTGGGTACTTTGCCTGGGCAGTTGGGCTTTGCCTCATATTCTCCGCGCTTGAATGAATACGGTAATTCTGTTCGTGGCGTCCGTATTTTTAAACTGCTTTCGAAAGACATGGGCTTGCACTTGATGGCAGCGGATGACCGCGCCGGAGTGGATGCGGTGCGCTCGATCGTGACCTACCAGGAAGACACCGTCGTCACGTTGCAGGGCATGATTAACTTCAACTCTGCAGAATCCATCTTGTACGAGTTGTCGCAGCACGAGATTTCCGGGGACCACGTTATTTTCGATATGACGCGCGTGTCGGGTATTCGCCGCATGGGCCGGTTCTTGCTCAAAGAAGGTATGCACCTGCTGGAAGAAAAAGGTTTCCGAATCTCGATTGTGGACCCAGACGATCATGTGCCGGATTACCGCACGGTGGATGGCACGGAGATTCATGTCAATGAGCAGGAATCTGCGCCGTTTGCTACTGAGCGGGAAGACGATCGTTATCATGACGACGATTGCCCGGACCCAGACGAAGGACCGCAGCCTCCCGCCTGGGAAGGCTAATGTGTGTTGGGTCACTAATTCTTTGCTGGTGTGGTGCAAAGCAGCCCACACTAGGAGTGAACATAATGCCCGAACAGCAGCCCCAGCAGCTCGTGCAGCAAGAAATTGCTGACAATTTGGCAATAATTACGCTGCATAACCCAGATAAACGCAATGCTCTTACGCACACCGCTTTCGGGGAGGTTGCGAAATCCATCACGGATGCAGCAGCCGAAGGGTCTGTTCGTGCCATTGTGATTACCGGTGCTGGAGCGCATTTTTGCTCCGGGTTGGATTTGACCGCAGGGGAATCTCTGACTGGTGCTAGTGACGAACAAATCCAGACGTCCATGGGGGAGCTCAATGCCATGATCCGAGCCGTCGTTGAGGCCGAGGTGCCGGTCATTGCAGCGGTGGAAGGCGCTGCCGCCGGGGTGGGGGCGTCGTTGGCTTTAGCTTGCGACTTAGTGGTAGCAGCCCAGAGTGCGTTTTTCGTGCTGCCCTTCGGTCGGATTGGTTTGCTTCCCGACGGTGGCGTGATGCAAACACTGTCGGCGTCTTTGGGGCGTGCGGTGACGATGCGCATGGCCTTGTTGCAGCAGCCTTTGCCGGCGCCTGCTGCCCAGAGCGCCGGTTTGCTAGCGGAGCTTGCCGACGATGGCGCTGCCTCGGCCGTGGCCCGTGAATGCGCGGCAGTGCTGTACAACTCTTCGCCGGAAGCGCTGGCTGCTACTAAGCGCGGAGTGAATGCGGCTTGCCTGGGGCAGTTGTCGCAAGCGTTGGAGGATGAGGCGGTCCAGCAGCCGAAGTTGCTGCGCACTGACGGCCACCGCGAGGGGGTGCAGGCTTTCGTGGAGCGTCGTGCGCCCAGGTTTTAGCTACTATGGCTAGTAACCTGGGCACGACCGTAAGTAACCCCTGCCACGGCGACCAGTGGGATAAGCACCCACGCGCTGGCACCTGTAATTAGTACGGCACTAGCGCAGATTGCCGTCATGAGATAAATATAGCGATCCATGGTGAAAATTCCTTTGCTAGGATAAAAGGTGCCCGGGCCGTATTCCCGGACATCCCGACCCTTAGGGGTTTATCTAAGGTTACTTCTTTCGCTTGTCTAGGTTACGGTATCCGACTACCGCAGCTATTAGGCTAGCGATTGAAGCTATTAACTTTGCAAGTGCCTTACTGTTATTAATCGGCTTAAACAACATATTTTGTTGTTTAACCCTCGCATACCCCGCGCAGGAGAAAGTGCACTGGAAAGCGAAGAAGCAGGTCAAGTGATTGAATTCACAACCGCTTGACCTGCTTGTATTGTGCGCCATCAGGGAATCGAACCCCGAACCCACTGTTTAATGATGGTAGCCTAACTAACTGCTAAGATATCCCGTGTTAGCAAGTAATAATCACAATGATGTCATTGACTCATTCAAGGAATTTCAGGTTGCCGGGGGTAGGGCGCGCGGCACGATCAGCCTTA
This sequence comes from Corynebacterium sp. EPI-003-04-2554_SCH2473622, assembly GCF_001665955.1. Classification (NCBI taxonomy): domain Bacteria; kingdom Bacillati; phylum Actinomycetota; class Actinomycetes; order Mycobacteriales; family Corynebacteriaceae; genus Corynebacterium; species Corynebacterium sp. EPI-003-04-2554_SCH2473622. The sequence goes on from NZ_LZMN01000014.1 coordinate 40,114, forward strand.
GAGCTTCACATGTACGGCGTTGCCTTGAATTTTCCAATAAGCCAATAACATCGCTTGAGCCTAGCGACCTTGTGAGATGGCTAGCTTCCCTTGACGTAGGGCCATCTGCTAAACGCTCGGCACGTGCTTCGCTAAGGGCGTTCTTTTCATGGTGCGTAGATGATGGCCTGCTAGAGACTAATCCTGCTGCTAAACTTCCGGCGGTTGCTATACCTCGTGCCACACCGCGCCCAATGCCAGACGCACTAATTGCAGATGCACTACAAGCAGCACCCCATGACGTAAGGCTTGCAATCGAAATCATGGCAGTCTGTGGACTTCGACGCGCTGAATGCGCGTGCGTGCATGCGCGTGATGTCGAGCCGGTAGGCAAGGGGTGGACGCTAAGGGTAAAGGGGAAAGGCGGGCACATACGGCGGGTTCCGTGCCCAGCGCGTTTAGCACGACGGATTAGTGGAGCGGGTGCGTGGCTTTTTCCTGGCGATGACCACGGGCATATATCACCAGCATGGCTAGGCAAAAGGGTAACCCGCTATCTGCCAGAGGGCTGGACTCCGCATAAGCTTCGGCACCGGTTTGCATCAACAGCATATTCGGACGGCGGGCGTGATCTGCGAGCGGTTCAGCTTGCCCTAGGTCATGCGTCGATAGCGACCACTCAGATCTACGTATCTACTAGTGACGACCAGGTCGAGTCGGCGGCGAGGGCAGCGTGGACTATCGCGGGCTAGCTATGAGTCGTCGCCAGTGATAATGCATGTCATGTGGTGGCGTGTAATTTTTCGCGTAACGTGTAAACGTCCACCAATAGGCGAATAGAGAAACCTAGTACCGTATAAGCGTCTTACCGGGTCGGAATTATCACGACCGTCGTCGATAGAAAAGGCTATCGAATCCTCGATCGGGTTAAACAGCCGCTTGAATGCAAGCTTTTCAAGCGGCTTTTTAATTTGGTCTTCCTTTTCGTCGCTTATGGTGATTTCTCTCGGTGCGTGCTGCTGGGCTTGTAGCAGTTGAGTAGCATTGCGTAGAAAACTGTCGGGC